>DMKB01000250.1 GCA_003454665.1 Nitrospiraceae bacterium
ACGCGGACATTCACCCCGCCCTCGCAGGATGAAGCCTTCGTCTTTGCCCAGCTCGCGAAGAACCTGGAGAATGCCTGCATCAAGGTGCGGCGCTACGATCTGGCGGCCACGCGGCTCGTCGTCTTCCTCCGGCGACAGGATTTCCGTGACATCGGCGTGGAGATAAAACTGAGCCGGCCCACGGCCTATCCGACGGAACTCTTCGAACCGCTGCGGGAGGGGTTCCGGCAGGTGTACCGGCCGCGTACGCTGTACCGGCTGACCGGCGTTGTCCTTGCCGGGCTGCTGCCCGGGGTCCAGGTCCAGTACTCCCTCTTTGACGACACGGCGAAGATCGAGAAGATGGCGAGGATCTACAGCATTGTTGACGAGCTTTCCAACAAGTTCGGCAAGCATACCATACAGCATGCCGTGAGCCTGCCGACGAAGATCCAGGTGCAGCATGAAGGAGATCGCGGTGACGTGCCGCAGAGGAAGACAGGCCTGTTCAGGGGCGAGAAGCGGAGGCAGCGGCTGGGCATGCCGATGCTGCGGATAAAGGTGTGAAGGGCTGGGTGAAGCGGAAGGCGAGAGGCGTAAGACGTGAAGCGTGAGGCGGAAGGGGCACGGCTGAAGTGAGAAGGGACAATGGCAGCAGAACGAGGAACGCATCTTCCCGGTTGACAAATCCCGGGAGAGCAGACACAATAAAGTATCAGCAAGATCGTTCTGCGTGAACGGGTGATGGCATACGCCGAGGAGGAAAAATACAAAATGCGCACGATACTGGTTCTTCTGTCCCTGGTGTTGTTTGCCGGGTGTATTGATTCTGAAAATCCCATAACACCCGCCCGGCCCGGCTCGCTCGATCCACGGTTATTGGGTACCTGGTATTGGAAAGACAAAGACGACGCGGGTTTTCTCCACATAGGAAAATCTGATACGCCTGAATACATCACGATAATCGTCANNGTCATCGAGGACCGCAAAGACGGTCTGCTGAGCATGGATCAGTACCGGGCCCATGGGAGCCGGATCGGCAGCGCGACCTATCTGAACATACACCAGTCCGGATCGAAAAAAGAGAAGACGAAGTATATTTTCGTGAAGTATCGCATCGATAAGGATATGCTTCTCTATTCCTTCGCAGACCATAGGGTAAAAGAACATGATATTCGCGCGACGACGATAAAAGGGGTCCTGACGAACAACCATGAAGTCATTGCCGCTGATAACGCTGCCGTCATGACCGCTGGTTCTGAAGAGATCGTCCGATATCTCAAGAAGCATGACAAGCGGGTGTTCCGTGAATTCAGAGGGATAGTCCGCGCCATGCTTCCCGACAGGTCTCTCACTGAAAAAAAACACAAGTGAGGTGTAGGCATTCTCTTTCCGTGCCTTCATGCTTTCGGTATATCCCTGCCTGATCCTGCAAGGAAACCGTGAATGCAACACGTTGTTGCGGTTCGGCTCATTACGCAAAAAACTCTTGCAACCACTTAAAAAATAAACTATAATCCAGAAATCCCACACAGACGGGCTACGCTTTATGTCCACGCCAGACCTTCAAAAACTCCGCGAAAAGATAGATAAAATCGACGATACCCTGGTCGACCTGCTGAACGAGCGCGCCCGGATTGTTGTCGAAGTCGGAAATATCAAGAAAAACGAGAAGTTGGAGTTTCACTCGCCATCCCGTGAACGGGAGATCATCGGGCGCCTGACAAAGCGGAACACCGGCCCCTTTCCTGAGGACACCCTCAAGGCGGTATACCGCGAGATCCTGACGTCCTCGCTCTCCCTGGAGCGGCCCCTCAAGGTGGCGTACCTCGGCCCCCGTGCTACATTTACCCACATGGCTGGTATGCAGCAGTTCGGGTTGGCGGCCCAGTACGTGCCGGTGGAAAGCATCAAGGACATTTTCAGCGAAGTGGAACGGGGACGGGCAGACTACGGTGTTGTGCCGATCGAAAACTCCACCGAGGGCGTGGTGAATTACACCCTCGATACCTTCATCGACTCCGATCTCAAGATATCGGCGGAGGTCATGCTCGAGGTTTCCCAGACGCTCATGAACAAAACAGGCAGGATCGAGGACATAAAAAAAATCTACACCCACCCGCAGGTCCCGGGACAGTGCAGGCAGTGGCTCGAGAAAAACGTGCCCACCGTGCCGATTGCCGACGCGCCGAGCACATCGCGGGCAGCGGAGATGGCTGCAGATGATCCCGCGGTTGCGGCGATCGCGAGCGAGACGGCTGCCCTCCTCAACGGCCTGCAGACCGTGGCGAAGAGCATCCAGGACAGTACGAACAATTATACGCGTTTCCTCGTCATCGCTCCCAAGTCGCCGGGCAGGACAGGACGCGACAAGACGTCGATCATGTTCTCGATCAAGGACCGGGTGGGCGCCCTCTATGCGATGCTCGAGCCCTTCGCCCAGCTCGGCGTCAATCTGACGAGGCTGGACGCGAGGCCCTCGGGCAAGAAGGTCTGGGATTACGTCTTTTTCCTCGACATGGAAGGGCATACGGAAGACAAGAAGGTGGCCGAGGCCATCGAGAGCCTGAAAAAGGATTGCCTGTTCCTGAAGGTCCTGGGGTCCTATCCGAAGAGCAGTTAATTCTGAATTTCGTAGACGAAATTCAGAAATGCCAAACTCCAAAGAACAAATGACATACAAAATGCAAATCTCAATATCCAATTTCCAATTAATTTGAGATTTCGTGATTGGAAGTTATTTTTTTTGTGATTTGGAATTTGTAATTTGGCATGCAAAATGGGTGATTTCTCTTTAATATGATATCCGTATCAGAAAACATAAAAAGCATAACCCCCTACAGCCCGGGTAAGCCCATCGAGGAACTGGAGAGGGAACTGGGGATCACGGGGAGCATCAAGCTCGCGTCGAACGAAAACCCTCTTGGCCCCTCGCCGAAGGCGGTGCAGGCGATCCGGGAGGGGCTCGCGGGGCTGAACCGGTATCCCGACGGGAGCGGCCACTATCTGTGCCAGGCGATTGCCAAAAAGCTCGGTGTAGACCCATCGCAGATCATCCTGGGGAACGGCTCGAACGAAGTGATCGAACTCGCTGTCAGGACCTTTGTCCAGCCCGGCGACGAGGTCATCTCCGCTGCTCCCTCCTTCGTGGTCTATCCCCTGGTCACCCAGGCAGCCGGCGGGGTGAATGTCTCCGTACCGCTGAAGGACGACCGCCATGACCTCGACGCCATGGCCGACAAAATTACGCCGAAGACCAGGCTTATCTTCATCGCCAACCCGAACAACCCGACGGGCACCATGAATACGGCGCAGGAGATGGAGCGCTTCCTGGCGCGCGTGCCCGATCACGTCATCGTTGCCGTGGATGAAGCGTATTGCGAGTATGTCACGCGAAATGATTATCCCGATTCTCTTGCCGCTCTGCACAGGGGCAAGCGGATGCTCATCATGCGGACCTTTTCGAAGATCCACGGGCTCGCCGGGATCAGGATCGGGTACGCTATCACGGAGCCGGGGATCGCGGAGCTGATGAACAAGGTGCGCCAGCCCTTCAACACGAACTCCCTTGCCCAGCTTGCGGCCCGTGCGGCCCTGAACGACGCGAAGCACGTGGCATTGTCCCAGAAGACGAACGAGGAAGGGAAGCAGTTCCTCACCCGGTCCTTCCAGCGGATGGACATACCCTTCATACCGACGGAGGCGAACTTCATCATGTTCGAGAGCGGCAAAGACGGCGTGGAACTGTACCAGTCACTCCTCAAGACCGGCGTGATCGTCCGGCCCATGGGTGGCAACCGGCTCCGGGTGACGATCGGGCTGCCCGAGGAGAACAAGCGGTTCGTGGAGGAGCTGGAGAAGATTATCAAAGCGTAACCGCAGATGGCCTAGAGACAGAGGCGGCCACTCGGGACACAGAGGATTTCTGAAAAATATCAAATGACAAAGTTCAAATGCCAAATGAATGTCAAAGAACCAAACTACGTATGTTGATGTTTGTAACCTGGTGTTTCGTTTGAACTTTGAATTTTGACATTTGACATTGTTCTCAACGTCCACCATGAGTTATGTGTCAGAAATCATTTTGATTGCGTGATACGCTCAGCGTGACGAAAGGCTACCGATGATCATCGTCGTCCGTCCCGACGCAACGGAAGATCAGATCGAGCACATAAAGCAGAAGCTTCAGGAACACGGGCTTCAGGCCCACGTCTCGAAGGGCACGGAACGGACGATCATCGGCGCCATCGGTGACGAAAGGATTCTCCGGAGCGTACCCGTCGAGGCCATCCCCGGTGTGGAAGCGGTCCATCCGATCCTGAAGCCCTACAAGCCGGCGAGCAGGGAGTTCAAGCAGGAGAATACCATAATCGACCTGGGCGGGGTGGCGATCGGCGGCAGGATTATACCGGTCATGGCCGGCCCCTGCGCCGTGGAGAATGCGGAATTGACGCTCCAGGTTGCCGATGAGGTGAAGAAGGCCGGGGCCGGCTGTCTCCGCGGAGGGGCGTTCAAGCCCCGGACATCGCCCTACTCCTTTCAGGGCCTCGGGGAAGAGGGGCTCCAGTATCTCGCCGAAGCGGGCAAACGCACGGGCCTTCCCGTCGTGACCGAGGTGATGGACCCGCGGGACATGGACGTTATCGTGAAGTATGCCGACGTGGTCCAGATCGGCACCCGGAATATGCAGAACTTCAGGCTCATGAAGGAAGTCGGCAACTACGACAAGCCGGTGCTCCTGAAGCGGGGGCTGTCGGCAACGATAAAGGAGTGGCTCATGTCGGCGGAGTACGTCATGTCCGAAGGCAACCACAACGTCATGCTCTGCGAGCGAGGCATCCGTACCTACGAGACAGCCACCAGGAATACGCTCGATCTTTCCGCCGTTCCCGTACTCAAAGAGTTGACCCACCTTCCCGTCGTGGTGGACCCGAGCCACGCCGTCGGCAGGTGGGACCTCGTGGCGCCGATGGCCAAGGCGGCCGTCGCCGCGGGAGCGGACGGCCTTATCATCGAGGTCCATCCGAATCCGGAGGAGGCACTCTCCGACGGCGAACAGTCGCTTAAACCGGCCCTGTTCGCACAGCTCATGGAAGAACTGCGTCCCATCGCTGCGGCAGTGGGGAGAGAAATTTAGGAGAACACAAAATCCAAATCACAAAGACCAAATCACAAACAATTTTCAAATGCCAAATCATCAAATAACAAGCTGTTTGGAAATTGTTCTTTTGGAATTTATTTGTAATTTGGGCTTTGGATTTTGAAATTTAACGACGATGCTTCATTTCAAAAACGTAACCATAATCGGCGTCGGACTCATCGGCGGCTCTCTTGCCCGGGTCCTGAAAGCCAAAAAACTTGCCGACGAGATTACCGGGGCCGGACGGGGCAGGGAAACCCTCGAGCGGGCCCGGGAACTCGGGGTGATCGACCGCATCGTGCCGGGGCCGGCGCAGGCGGTGAAGGACGCCGACCTCGTGGTTCTCGCGCCGCCTGTCGGCGCCTTTGAACGGATTGCCCGGTCGATCGGTCCGAAGATGAAGCACGGCGCCATCCTCACGGACGTGGGGAGCGTAAAGGGAAAACTCGTCACCCTGATCGAGGGCCTTCTCCCTTCGGGTGTTCATTATGTTCCGGGACACCCGATCGCGGGGAAGGAAACATCGGGCGTGTCCGAGGCATCGGCAACGCTGTTCAGGGGGGCAAAGTGCATCCTTACGCCGACGCACAAGACCGACGGGAACGCGCTGGCAGCGGTAAAGACCCTCTGGCAGTCGGCAGGGGCGCATGTCCTCGAGATGGAGCCCGACATGCATGACCGGGTCTTCGCGGCCGTCAGCCACCTGCCCCATGTCGCGGCCTATGCCATGGTCTGTGCCGTGGCTGAGCTGAAGACGGACAGCGAAGACTATATCACCTTTTCCGGCGGCGGCTTCAGGGACTTTACCCGTATCGCAGCCGGTTCTCCCGAGATGTGGCGGGACATCTGCCTCATGAACCGGAAAAATGTTCTTGAAATGATCGACCGGTACCAGTTTTCTCTCAACATGATCAAACGGGCGATCCGATCTGAGGACGCGGGCAAGATCGAAAAGCTGTTCCGGTCCGCGAGCGACGTGAGGAAGGGGCTCAGCTGATCCATGGCCGAAATCATTGTGCATCCCTCGCGCGGGCTGACGGGCGAGTTGACGCTGCCCGGCGATAAATCACTATCGCACCGGGCCGTGATGTTCTCGGCAATCGCCGAGGGGGCAACGGAGATAACGGGGTTTCTGACTGCCGCGGACACGCTCAACACGCTCACGGCAGTGCAGAAGCTGGGGGTTTCCGTTGAAGGAGCGGGCACGGCTCGTCTGCTCGTGCACGGCAGGGGCCTCGACGGTCTTGTAGAGCCCGACGGCGTACTCGATCTCGGAAATTCAGGAACGGGTATGCGCCTTCTCGCCGGCCTTCTTGCGGGGCAGAATTTCTTTTCCGTTCTGACGGGCGACCAATATCTCCTCACCCGGCCCATGGCACGGATCGTGGAACCGCTCAGGAGCATGCACGCCGTGATTGACGGCCGCTCCGGCGGCCGGTTCGCTCCCCTCGCCATCAGGGGAGGGGGGAAGGGCCTGAAAGCCCTGGACTATACTACTCCCGTTGCGAGCGCCCAGATAAAATCGGCGCTCCTGCTCTGCGGACTGTATGCAGAGGGGGAGACCTCTGTTACGGAGCCGCACAGGTCCCGCGACCATACGGAACGCATGCTCAGGTTCTTCGGCGCCGAGGTCAGGGAAGAGGGGCTCACCGTCAGTGTGCGGGGAAGAGGTCACCTGAAGTCCGCCGGCACTATCGCGATACCGTCGGATATCTCGTCGGCAGCTTTTTTTATGGTTGCCGCCGCGATCGTCCCGGGTTCGGATATCCTGATCAGGAACGTGGGTGTGAATCCCACGCGGACCGGCGTCATCGATATTCTGAAGGAAATGGGCGCCGACATCACCATGGAACATCCCCGGGAGCAGGCGGGAGAGCCGGCTGCCGACATCAGGGTAAAGCACCGGGGCCTCACTGCCGTCACCATCGCCGGCGAGGCCATACCCAGGGCCATCGATGATATCCCCGTCATCTCCGTGGCCGCGGCCTATGCAAAGGGGAAGACAATTATCCGGGACGCGGCAGAGCTGCGGGTGAAGGAGTCGGACCGGTTAGCGACGATGGCGGCTGAGCTCACGAAGATGGGCGCAGCGGTGCAGGAACGTCGGGACGGTATGGAGATCACAGGCAGGGACACCCTCGAAGGCGCCCGGTGCGAGAGCCACGGAGACCATCGTGTGGCAATGGCAATGGCCGTGGCGGGGCTTGCCGCCCGGGGGGAAACGGTGATTCAGGATACCGACTGGATCG
>DMKB01000252.1 GCA_003454665.1 Nitrospiraceae bacterium
AAACACGTTCTCCACCGTGTCTACGGTGTTCGAGGTTCCGCCGGGAGTGGAAACATTGTCGCTGGTCAGGCCGTTGTTTCCCCAGTAAACAAGACCCCGTGGCGAGGTCACCCTGAGGGACAGATCGTTGATGCGGGTATGCGTAGCGCCGACCGTACCCATGGGATCGGTGTACGCCATCGTCACATTGAGCTCGGTTTCTCCAAGCGCAACGTGGACCGTATAGGTCTTGGTCTCCAGGGGCGCGATCACGTCGGTCTCGTTAATTACGCTCGTCACGGCTGCCCGGTCATACATCTTCTGGATGTCTGCCGTGCCCCACCCCTGCTTATACCGGTCGATGTCCGCGTTGGCGCCGCCCGAATTCCAGTCGTAGCGATAGGCATGGTTGATCATGAGCGCTTTTGCCGTCGCCATCTCCGGCCTGCTGTCGAAGACCGTGGCTCCGCCACCGTGCCCTTTCCACACCTGCTCGTGCCACATCTGGAACAAAATGCCGAAATGACCGGCGGTCTCCGGCGTGGCGGCACTCGTCCCGCCGAATTGGGTGTAGCTCGCATCGCCCGAACCACGGGCTGCGTAGATACCATCATAGAAATAAGCGAGGTCCGGCTTGATCCGTCCATCGGCAGCAGGCCCGATGCTTGCGCCTCCGCTCCATGAGTCGTCAGTCCTGGTCGCGGTTCCCCGGTGGTAGACCCCTCCCACTGCCACGATGTTCTTCGCCCAGGCCTGGGGCCGGGAATTTTGATTCCCTGCATTACTCTGTGACTGAGTGCTCAAAATCGGATGCTTGAACAAGTAGTCATCAACGTCTGCGGAAATGGTCGTATACAGGGTCGTGCGGCTACTGCCGACGCTGGAAGTCTGAAAAACCGCCCGGTAAGGCCCGAGCGGATCGATCAGCTCGCTGTTGATGGTATACCGCGATATCGCGCCGCCGAACTGGCTTGATTCATTGTAGCGGAAAAAAATGCCCTGCCCGTTGGGCACCATTCCGCGGGCCGCGGCGCCCACTCCCTGGGCGAAGTTGATGCTGTAGCAACTCGTCCCATGCAGGCTCGCACTTGTTGTGCCGACGCTGTGAATGATCGGCGCCGTGGGCCACTCCTGATGCGTTGTCCGCAGCTCCGTGTCGAAGATCTCTCCCCGGACGCCTGCGCCGGTCCAGCCTTCGAGACCTTCCAGGTAGTCTGCGCCTCCCACGGCGCGAACGATGTCCATATCCGTCTCGCCCGGCCCGCCCCAACGGTCGATGAACTGCACCTCGTTGGCCTGTGCAATCGTCGCGAGCTGATCCTGGGTGAGCGTCGCCTCCACGCGATACCCCTCGGGGATGGTGAGCTCAACGGTTCCCCCGATTCTGGTAATCATTGCAGACACCGCCCGCTGCTTTTTTTGACCGCGTTCGGTGAGCATGATGGAGTATCGCTGTTTTGCGAGCGATGCAGCCTCTCCTCTGATTGCCTTTCGCAGATGCGCTTCCACACGGTATTCCGGATGGTAGGGGCCCACCCAGCGTACGTACGGAAGAGCGGCTACCCGAGCCCGGATCCCGGTGTTCATCTCCACGAGAAACGTATGGTCCGTCAAAAAGCGGTGAACCTTGCCTCCCATGGTCTTAATTGCCCCACGGAATTCCGGCAGCGGGGCTGCGACGAACTGCACCAGGTGGAGGTTGTTTTCAGCTCTGGCAGAAAGACGATTGCTGACAGACGGGACTGATACCAAGGGATCAAAACTCCGTCCATGCAGCCTTACCTTATACGTAGTGGCCCGAACTCGGCCGCGCATACGGCTGCCGTTCTGGCTGATGGCATAGAACGACTGCTTTTCGTCGCTCGGCTGATCCTCGTCCCACAGATAGATCTGGAGAGAGCTTCCGGGTACCGACACGGTCCGCAGCTTACTTACCGGATTGTCCGTTCGATGGAACACCTTGCCGTTCGGAAGCAGCAACCGGTTCGCCTTTTCCTGAACGGTTATGCTTCTGTCTCCGTTTGCGTTTTTCCGGTTTTCGCTGCCCACGAGTAAATGCGCACCCCGGGCCGGTTTTTCTTTGAGCGTACGCGCGCTGGCTGCCAATTCATCCGCCGATAATTTATCCGTCGGCGGTTCCTGAGCGTAGAGGGCTGTCGACAGACTCAGCCCCGCGCCAAGTAGAGCAACGAGCAACAAGCTGCAAACTCCTTTCAGGAGCTGCGTGCGGCTGTACCGGCTTGCATTCCGACAACCGAGCACTTTTTTCATTGCATACCAAAAGTGGAAAGACATGTGCTGATCCTCCTTTTCATTTTTTACCTGTCAAATTTTCAAAACACATACGGTTCTTCCGAAAAGCGAAATATAACTGACAAAATAATGCGCACATCTCTCGTGGTCATCTCGTGCATGATTCCTGCGACAGATGAGCAAATGCGGTATTCACCTCCTTTCACTCGGGCTATGACGCATCACACTAACCATGTGGAATACATTTACAACAACCCGACAGCTTATTCTGAAATATCTCATGCAAAAAATAACAAAGAGATGACTGTTTACGGTCATAAAAAAGGGGCCGTCAATCACTCCTGTGCACGCCATGCCATCTCAACCCGTGCAAAAAATAGTGTAACGAGCTGCTGCAAGCCATCAGGAGAGACAGCTTAGCAACAATAAAATTCAATCTGCTACTCAAAAAAACGCCTCGTATCTCGTATCGTACAAATAGTTACAGTCCAGTACGTCGTTTTTGTTTTTAGAAACGATAGCAGTGATTGGGAAGCAGGTCAATACCTGCAGCAGGGTATTTTTGGGGGATAGACAAAAATGTGCAGGTTCCGGAGTTGAAGTACAGGTAGGCTATCGAAACGAACTCATCGGTATCTCCTGAATGAACATGTCAGATAATTGTCCCCGGCTGTTTCATCATATCGCCCGTCATTTCCCTTTTCACTGCATTAGTGACATTCTCTTTTCTTTTTCTCATTTTGTCTGTATAATATGCTGGCAATGCGTCTGTTTTTCCTCAATAGAAAAGGGAGAAGTTGATGTTATGGAATTTTGCGATATGGATTGTACGTATGCGGCGTTTCCAACGTCCGACGCAGTAGACGATTCGAGAAGCTGCAGGACCTTCGTGGCGGTTTACTACAAGCGCAAAACAAGAAAAAGACAATGAGGGAAACCGTAGAGAGGCTCAATTGTCACGAACGATAAAGATCACGCTGTTGGTGTTGCTCGCTCTGACGCTTTTTGTTTCCCAATTGTATTGGGACATGGAATCGTATTTCCATCCCGACAGGATACAAAGCTGGCTCGAGAATGCCGGGGCACTGGCGCCCCTCGTATATATTCTGGTTATGGCTCTGGCGATCATCGTGAGCCCCATCCCCAGCCTCCCCCTCGACATAGCAGCCGGCGCATTCTTCGGCCCTCTGCTCGGAACGATCTACTCGCTTATCGGCGCACTGGCCGGCGCCGTCATCAGCTTCACCATCGCCCGCCTTCTCGGCCGAGAGGTCATAGAACGCTTTTTGGGCGGCCATGTGAATTTCTGCCCGGAATGCTCCGACCGCCTGCTCACCCGGGTGGTCTTTATTTCACGACTCCTGCCCGTTATTTCATTCGATGTCGTCAGTTACGGCGCAGGACTGACCCGAATGTCAATTTCAAGGTTTGCACTTGCAACGTTCTTCGGCATGATCCCCCTGACCTTTGTTTATAATTATTTCGGCTCCGTGCTCGTCTTCGGGAAATGGGTATCAATTCCTCTCGGTATTATCATGGTCATCCTCTTCTTTCTGCTTCCCCGATGGCTCGAAGAGAAAGGCTTTTTCCGTAAAAAGCATGACGGGTCTTGACAATGGGGCCCTTCCGGTCCCGCTTATAGCGGGACTGAAGGGGGGCCAGCCGCGGGGGCATCCATTATAACTTCTCTGGGCTGGATACCGGATTCAGGCGTCCAGAACTTCCCTCAGTTTTTTTAACAGGTCCATTGGTGAGACCGGTTTAAAAGCAAAATGTAATCCTTCCTTCAGGATTTTCTTGCTGTTCAGCATATCTCCCGTATATCCGCTCAGGAAGAGGGCTTTAATATCCGGCTTAACCCTGCGTGCTTCCTCGTACACGTCCCTGCCGTTCTTTTTCGGCATTATGACATCGAGGAGCAGCAACTGCACGCGCTCCTTGTTCTCTGCAAATTTCCGGACCGCATCATCTCCATCCTCTGCGACGATAACGGTATAACCGAACTGCGTGAGTATCTCGGTCGTCAGTTTCCTGACGTTCTCGTCGTCTTCTGCCACGAGGATTGTCTCGGATCCGCCCGTGGCTGAACGCAATTGCTTCTCCGGCTGAACAATGTCCGCTTCGCGGACAGCCAGCGGCAGGTACAGGGTAAAGGTTGTCCCTTTACCAGGCTCGCTGGATACCGTGATATGCCCGTTGTGCTGTCTGATGATCCCGTATACCATAGCGAGCCCCAGTCCGGTACCTTTACCCACGTCTTTTGTCGTGAAAAAAGGCTCGAAAATCTTCTCCGTAGTCTCCCTGTCCATGCCCACGCCCGTGTCGTTCACCGAGAGAACGGCGTAGGCTCCCGGCTCGCCGTACCCGCGTAACGCGATAAAATCGCTATCAACCTCGGCACGGCCTGTTTCTATGGTAAGTATCCCCCCTGCCGGCATGGCATCCCGGGCGTTCGTGGCAAGGTTCAGGAGGGCCTGCTCCACCTGATTTCTGTCCGCCATGACGACAATATCCTGCGTGCCGGCCTGGATCTTCAAATCAATGTCTTCTCCGATGATCCGTCTCAGCAGTTTCCCCACATCTCCGACGACCTTGTTCAGCTCCACCGGCCTGGGCTGCATGATCTGTTTTCTGCTGAAGGCGAGAAGGCTATGCGTGAGGTTCGCGGCCCGGTCGGATGCGGCAAGGATATTGTCTACGTACGACTTCAATGCAGCGTCTTCCGGAAGTTTCATCAGCAGGATATTTGCATATCCGACAATGCCCGTCAAAAAATTATTGAAATCGTGCGCCACCCCGCCGGCGAGCTGTCCTACTGCCTCCATTTTCTGCGCGTGCCGGAGTTGGGCTTCAAGCGTCAATTTGTCTTCATCTGCCTGCTTCCGTTCCGTGATGTCTCTCACGACGATAAAGGCGTGAGGTTCCTCTTCATAAATAATTTGAGACCCATGTACTTCTACATCAAAGACGCCGCCATCCTTCCTTACGTGTTTTCCTTCTGTATAAAATGGCCTGCCTGCTTTTATTTCGTCGAGACCTTCTCCTAACTTATGTCGATCGTCAGGATGAATAATATGAAGAGGTGAGAGCACGAAGACCTCTTCTCGTGTATGTCCGTGCATACGGCAGAAGGCAGGGTTGACTTCAGCAATAGCGCCTTCAAGCGACAAAATTGCAAAGCCATCAGTAGCGTTGTTAAAAAGCCCCCGATATTGATCCTCGCTTGCGCTCAGTTTTGTTTCTGACTGCTTCCAATCAGTGATGTCCCGTACAAAACCAAATATATACTCACGGCCTTCAAACTCTTGCATGTTGATAGTGATCTCAACGGGAAAAATGCCTCCGTCACGGCTGCGATGACGGCTTTCAAAGGTCATGGAGCGGTGCTCCCGCATTTCTTTTAACTGTAATGGCCATGTTTCCTTCGGAAAATCAGCGTCAAAATCATGCACGGTCATGGCGCACAATTCTTCGCGCGAATATCCCAGAGAGCGGCAGGCAGCCTCGTTGACGTAGATAATACGCGCGCCAGCGTCAGCCCAGAAAGCGGCGTCAGCGCTGTGGTCGATGGAATACTGCGTCAACCGCAGTGCTCTCTCGGCCTCTTTTTTCGCCGTAACATCGGTAAAAATGCCGTCCGCCAGCTTCACGCCCTCTTTTTCATAGGTCCCGATAGACCGGTCACGCAGCCAGATCCACTGTCCATCCTTTCTTTGTATCCGGTACTCAACGTCAAGCACGAGACCCATTTCGAACAATTCATGAAATGCCTTTTTCACCTTCTCCAAGTCATCGGGATGTATCCTTCCGAACCAGAGGTCATCGCCACCTTGGCAGATTTCCTCTGAAGTGTACCCGTAGATATTTACCACATTCGGGCTGATGAATATCGTGTTCCCCTGCCAGTCCGTTGTCCATGCAACATCCGGGATGTTCGATATCAGCGAGCGATATTTCTCTTCGCTTTTCTGAAGGGCATCCTCTGCCTGCTTGTGCTCGGTTATATCGATCAAGGCTCCGATAATAGCCGGCCGCCCTTGATATACTGTTTCAGAACCATAGGCCTCTAAATAAATAAGACTGTTCTTTTTTGTTATCCCCCTGAAGCTATAGTGAATCGATTTTTCCTCTCCTGATATTCTTTTGAAGATGTTTTCCTCGACCATGGGCATATCTTCTTGAAAAATAAACCCATCGGAAATCTTCTTGCCTGTCATTTCTTCAACGGTATAGCCGAATATTGCAGCCAATTTTGGATTTGCATATTGTATGAGTCCATCCTGAAGGAGGTAAATACCGACCAATGACTCTTCAGCCAGACTTCTAAATTTGCCCTCCGATTCTTTCAGCGCCTCTTCAGTCTTTTTGCGTTCAGTAATATCCCGAAATACCCCTTGAATAACAGGCTTGCCTTTCAGGGAAACCGTCTCGGCCAGTACTTCAACGGGTATGTGCATCCCGTCGGCATGGACCACTTCATTTTCAATGGGGTCTGTTTGCCCTTTCTTTTGGCCCGCCTCGATATGTTCTTGAAATGACTCCTTTGAGTAATCTGTCTTTTCAGGTGGATGCAAGGCAGACTGATGAAGACCGACAATGTCCTCACGTGGCTTACCTAACAACCGTGAGGCCGCGGAATTCGCGTCCAGAATCACGCCCGTTTCAGGGTCGGCAAGAAATATGGCATCAGGGGCACCTTCGAAGAGATCCTTATATCTTCTTTCGCTCTCGCGGAGCGCGTCCTCCGTCTGTCTGTGCCCGGTTATATCTCGGATAATACCAACATTGCCCTTTGGTTTACCCTCACTATCCAGCAGTTTGAATGCATACACCTCACCCCGGAAAACCTCGCCGTTCTTTTTTCGAAAGTCAACCTCGATCAACCTTCCTTTCACAGCCTTGTGCTTGTTAAAAACTTCCTTTCCCGTTCCCTGATACCCTTCGTCATCTGCGTACAGGATGCGGGTATTCTTGCCGATGATGTCCTCACCTTCATAGCCGAAGAGTTCTCTCAGGGCCGGCTGATTAGCGTCAATAATGGTGCGCTCTTCATCAGCTATGATGATAACGTCCCGAATGCTCGAAAAAAGGTCTTTATAACGATTTTCACTTTCGGCAAGCGCCTCTTCCGCCACTCTACGGTCGGTGATATCGCGTCCGACGGACTGAATTTCAATTATGTTTCCTTTTGCATCAAAGAAAGCCCGGTCCACCCACTGCTGCCAGCCGATGCTGTTGTCAGGCCTGATGACCCGGTGCTCATCAGTCTCAATCGGGTTTTCAGGCGTCAGCCGTTCAATTTTCTCGAAGATGGACTGCCGGTCGTCTTCCGCCACAAGAGGCAGGAAGCTCGAGCCGATTGCCTGTTCCCGCGTCAGTCCGAAGTGACGAAGGTAGGCTTCATTCACAAAGGTACGGGTCCCGTCTGCTTTACACCGTACGATGAATTCCGTCTGAGTCTCAACGATCGTGCGATATTGTTCTTTATCCTTTTCAAGAGCCACCCCGGCATCCCGGCATTCCGACAGTTTCT
>DMKB01000232.1 GCA_003454665.1 Nitrospiraceae bacterium
ATTAGGAGGTTGCTAACGGCATCCGTGCCACCCTCAGTTTTTCCGATCACCCTTTGAGTTCGATACTTTCTTTCTCAAGCGTGCTTCGAAATACTTTTCCCATTTTGGGTCATGTGGATTGGCAGCCGATCTGATCTTGATATGCCGCTGGATTGGCGTATCCATTTCTTTTCGCAGAATAAGCTCCCTTTGCTTTCCACCTTCTTCCGTGGCGGCAAATATCCAATTCCGGGCGCCTCTGGATATAAAGTACCTCTCTTTTACCCATCTGGCGCCTTTGTCTGGATGCCTTCTTGCCGCCCATCGCCACAGCATTGACCAGATAAGGTTATCGTTTCGAACAAAGGTTTTCTTGGCGACTACATGGCTGTGATAGTTCGCCCATCCCCGTAGAATGGGGTTGAGCATTCTGATCAAGTTTGCCTGTTTAGCCGTCTTGTTGGCCTTTATGATTTCCCTGATTTTGTCAAGATGCTCTTTGACGCTCGCTTTCGACGGTTTCATCAACAACTTACCGTTATATTTGCGAATGTTCCATCCAAGGAAATCAAATCCATCCGTGATGTGTGTTATTTTGGTCTTTTCGGGCGACAGGACTAGTCCTCGTTCTGCCAGAAATTCAGACACTACTGGTTTGACCTCATGTTCCAGCCATTCTTTCGAGTTGCCGGTGACAATGAAGTCGTCCGCATAACGCACCATGTGCATTCTCAGCCCTGCTTGCTTGGCTTGCGGGAATTTCTCCACAAGTCTCACTTCCAGGCCATCCAAGGTCATGTTTGCCAGAACCGGGCTGATGATACCGCCTTGCGGAGTGCCGGCTTCTGTGGGAAAGAGTTCGTCATGATACACGAATCCCGCTTTGAGCCATTTCCTGAGTATCGTCTTGTCCGTGGGGACATTGGCGAGCATCCAGTCGTGGCTGATATTGTCGAAACAGCCTTTGATGTCGGCCTCCAGCACCCATTGCGCTTGTGTTTTCTTCGCAAGGCAGATGAAACATTGCTCCCCTGCGTCTGCGGTTGAGCGCCCCGGCCTGAATCCATAGGAATTCAGATCGGCGGTAGTTTCGGCAACTGGTCCCAGTGCAAGTAGATGCAGCGCTTGCATGGCACGATCTTTCATTGTCGGAATACCGAGCGGCCTTGTCTTGCCGTTCTTCTTTGGAATTAAAACCCTCCTCAGTGGAAGCGGCGAATAGCCCCTCCGCTTCATCGACGATATCGCTTTGGTCTTTGCTCCCGGTGTGCTCCATATTTCTTTGTCCACGCCGGGTGTGTTTTTCCCTCGATTTTCAGTCACCCGTTTGACGGCTAATGCTTTGCCGCTGAACGAATGGGTCAGCAACCATTGCAGAGCTTTCACCTTGTTATGTTTGCCTTCCTGTGTTGCCTTCACAATACGCGCCTGCAGCCTACTTACTTGACGATGGACATCGGCCCAATTGATGCCGTGCCATGCCGAGTCAGAAGGCGCACCTACCAGTGTTGCAGCAGCCATTTGCGTTCCTCCTGTAAAGTGGATTCTAGAAGCTCTCTTGTGAAGAGAGACCATGAGGAAGTCTGCCCACTTTCGCGTGGAATGATATTTCAATTCCTATTCTTCCGATTACAGGAAGACATTCGCTTTTTCCTCGTTCCTCTGCCCTCATTCCCATCAGCGTTCCTTGCGGTTTGCCTGCCCGATATTCTGGGCGGGAATAAGGGTTTACCGTGTTCCGCACCAGTTACACGAATAGCGTAGACCCTGCCTTTCCCCCGGTGATGTTGTTTGTCCCTGTGCCCGAAGTACGAAATCGAGCAACCCATCACCCACCTTTTGGTCCAAGCCTGTCAGCATCTTTGGCTTGTTAAAAATAACGAGGTTTATCAGCAGTTCACTTATGTTGGTCATACTATCCAGCCTAGCGCCCCGGCCGCCTGATGCTGGCAGCGGTTGGATTCGCCTCGCGGTTTATCCTTCTCTTGCGAGGGGCTTCATTGTCCCGGTGGCTTCAGACCGAGCCGTTACCAGCTTCGCCTGCACCGGTAGGCTACCGTTGAGGGAACAACGAGTCTCCTTTTGTTGCTTGCCGCAGTAAATGGACTTCGATTGTCTGATTATCTGGACCCATCATGCGGATTGTCACGCCGATGGACTTTTGTCATGCCGGGACCGGTAATTGCCGGTCCCGGCGTGGGTTAAAACGGTTCTGATTCGCTCGGATGTGGTCTCGAATCGGCCAAGTCCTGATATGCCTGATGTGTGTTGACGATTTTCCGCAGGCTGGCCACCATCAGGTTCATCACCAGCTGTTCCATCAGGTCTGTCAATTCATCGAAAGTCGTTTCAACCGTCTGATCCTCGTAGATATTCATTCTCTCTCCTGTTAAAAGACTTCGGTACTGGCAGCCTGAACATGCTCGGCACTCACCAGCGTTTGCTCCTGTCGGGCGGCGGCGATCAGTGCGCCTCGGGCCAGGAAGTTGGCTTTGCGATACAGGCCTCCCGAACCCTGATGAATGGCGGTCACGGCGGTTTCTTCAAACAGCATGCGGTCACAGCCGGCAATGCGCAGATGGTGGCGCAGGTAATCCTCCATGGCCGCTCTGTCGATGCCGGTCAGGTGGCAGCGGGCGACCACGCGCGACGCCAGGGGTTTGCTGGCCCGGTAGCTGAGATTGTCGACCAGGTTGGCCTGACCGGCGAGAATGACCGGCAGGTACGGCTTGGAATCCTGCTCGAACTGCGTCAGGGTGTGGAGTTCGGCAAAGACATCGAGGCGCAAAAGGGACGCTTCATCGATGACCAGCAGGGTCTTCATCCGTTTGCCAGAGACCAGATCGAGAATCTGCTGTTTGATGCGGCGAGCCATCATGGCCCGTGAGCCGCCGGCATTATCAATGCCCAGTTCGCCGAGAATCTGGCGGTAGAGTTCGAGAATCGATCCGGAGCAGGCGGTCACGGCGATGACTTGGTATTCCGAGGGGTGCAGGCCGCCGATCAGGTAGCGCAGGGTGGTTGATTTGCCACTGCCGATATCGCCGGTGATCAGAGCGACTCCTCCCATCTGCACGGCGTAATCGATGCGCTCTTTGGTGCCGGTGATGATGGGCGTCACCAGGATCTCCTTGCGCGGCAGATCGGCGCCGAAGGGATTTTTGCTCAAGCCGAAGGTATGACGACAGATCTCCATGCTCAGCCCTCCCACAACTGGCCGCTGTGCGGCGTACTTGCGCCCGACAGTTCGATCTGGCCGTTCTTGTTCCGTTTGACCCGGGCATTAACCTGCAGATCAATCGGCGTGAGCAGCCCATAAGACTGCCCTTGCTGACGGATCTCGACCTGCTCTGGGGTGCGCTCATGATAGAGCAGCTCCACCCGCTGGCCGATCAGATCGACCGGGCCCTCGAAGAGGCGTTTGTCGATGACGATGGAGCGGTCCTTGTTGACCCGGCGGTAGACGGTTTTGCGGAAATAATCACTGAGATTCTCAGGCGCCGGGCGCAGGCAATGCAACCCGCTGGCGAAACGCTTATGGGGAGTTTCAGAGGTGGAGCCATGCCGGCGCTGATGATACTGCCCTTCCAGCCAGTCGCCGAAGGCGCGATTGATCGCTTCCAGGCTGTGCCCCTGGAAGCCGGACAGAAACTGAGTGCGGACCGTGCGCAGGAAGCGTTCAATTTTCCCCTTGCCCTGGGGCTGGTAGGGCTTGGCGTGGATCAGGGCAATCCCTAAGGCGGCTGTGGTGTATTCAAGCTGGCGGGAGCGATACGCCGAGCCGTTGTCGACGTAGAGTTTCCTTGGCAGACCGCGTCGGCTTAAGGCCTCAAAGAAGGCCTCCTGGAAGCAGGCCAGGGATTCGGATGGATAAAACTGGGCATGGGGTATCAGGCGGGAGTGATCATCGATAAAGGCGATCAGGTAGCATTTGCGGCGTTTGCCGCCGCAGTCGAGGACCGGCCCGTGGAGAATGTCCGACTGCCACAGGTCGTTGGGCAGTTCGGCTTCGAACTTGCGCCGGTCCGTCGGCGGGGCCTCGTCAGCCGTCATCAACTTGTGCTGGCGTAAAAAGCGGTACACCGAACTGAGGCTGACAGACCGTCCACCGCTGACCAGCTGGCGCTGATGGAGCACCCGGGTCAACTCCGGGACCGGCATTTTGCGCAGGTCCCGGCGCAGGGCGATCAGGGCCAGAGCGGTCTCTTCGTCGATAGCGCGGGTCTGCCCCTGGTCGTTGCGGTCCCGGGGATAGAGCGCCTCAAGCCGCCGTCCTTCTTCCAGGTAGCGGCTGATCCAGCGGATCAGGGTGCTGCGGCTGACCCGGGTGCGACCGCTGTAGGGAATCTGCCACTTGCGAGCGCACTTCTCCTTCAACAACGCCTCCCGCTCGCCGCGATCCAGACGGGTGGCGCCGACAAATTCGGCAATCAAGCCGTAACGAAAGACGGCCACCTCTTTTTTCTGCTCTTCAGTCATGATTTCTCCTTGTGATTGGGGTAGCCAACCTCTACATCAGCAGGAAAAACCAGTCGCGAGCAGACTTCACTGGGGTGGTGAAAAACGACCGGCCCAGTCAATTTAACTGACCCGGGCTACGGGGATCTGGCCGCGCTCAAGCAGCCTGTCATAGCCTGTCAACAGCCCATCGGACCAGGTTTCGGTCAGATGAATCCGAACCCGCCGGTTCAGATTCGCCAGCCAGTGGCGTAATCGGGAACGGGGCAGCGGAAGAACAGGCCAGCGCCCCTGGGTCAGCCGCTGGGTCAGGCAGGTGACAATGACGGCCATGGTGCTGCGAATGCGAGAAAAATAATCGGCAGGGCGCACCGTCATCACACAGCCGCACTGCGGACAGCGGTAACACTTCATCGGCAGTGCCGTAGGAAAACCGTTGAAATAGCGCAGGGCGTAACCGTGCCCCCAGACCTGCCAGTGACGGCAGCGCGGACAGCTCTCCGGACGCGGCCAGGCATAACCTTTACCCTGCTGCTGAATTTGCTTGAGATCAACTGCAATGGACCATATCATGACCTCTCCGGTTAAAGGGGCAGCAACCCCGAAAGTAAAAAGGGCGGAGAGTTCTACGAAAACTCTCCGCCCGCTTTATTTTAACGACCGAATAACGAGCCTTATCTTAAGGCCCAAATAATCTGACACCCTCCCGCAATTGGTCAACTCTTTCTGACAATATCATGCCCGCTCCGATTCGTTTTTCGTGGCAACTAACAGCGGGGATGAACCGCCGCCTTTACCGCCCAAAAGAACGCCCGGGAAGAGTTCCCCGCACCCGCGGGGATGAACCGCGAAGTCAATCGGGTTCTTATGGACCTCCGTCGAGTTCCCCGCACCCGCGGGGATGAACCGGTTGTCGCAATAGTTAACGGCGAAACAAATCAGAGTTCCCCGCACCCGCGGGGATGAACCGTATTCGGTATCCCGCTGCATCACCTCGGGGCGGAGTTCCCCGCACCCGCGGGGATGA
>DMKB01000218.1 GCA_003454665.1 Nitrospiraceae bacterium
GACGTGATCGACCGGTTGATGGAGGAGGCAGGCGACATCCATCGTCCGGAGATCGTGCGTGAGATGATCCTGGCGGCGCTGAAAGCAGGCCAGGAAGACGACCGGAGAGCAGACCTTAAGCTGATGAACTCAACGCTCAAGGAGATGCGGTTCACCTCGAAGGTATTCGGCTCGTACCGCGATGCCCGGAAGGTAACCGTATTCGGCTCCTCAAGGACGGGGCCCCACGAGGCGGTCTATGGAATGGCCCGTGAGTTCGGACGGAACCTTGCCGAGGGCGGCTACATGGTCATTACCGGAGGCGGGGCGGGTATCATGCAGGCAGTGAATGAGGGCGCGGGGCCTGACTGCTCCTTCGGTGTTAACATAAGGCTTCCTTTCGAGCAAAAACCGAACCCCGTGCTCGATGGGAACCCCCGCAGCATCACCTACAAATACTTTTTCAACCGCAAGGTGGCCTTCCTGAAGGAGGCACACGCTCTTGCGCTGTTCCCGGGAGGATTCGGTACACTCGATGAGGCCATGGAAGCTCTCACCCTCATCCAGACGGGAAAGCGGGATCCTCTGCCCCTTGTGCTCATAGACGAGCCGGGCGGCACCTACTGGTCGCGGTGGATGCGATTTTTTGAAGAGGAGCTCCTTGACCGGGGCTATATCAGCAGTCCTGACTTTTTTCTGTTCGAACGGGTTGATTCACCGATCGAGGCAGTTGCGTGCATCAATCGATTCTACCGCCGTTACCACAGCATGCGGTATGTCGACGGGCAGTTGGTCATCCGGCTCACGAGTGCCGTTGAGCCGCAGACGGTTCGTGATCTGCAGGAGGGCTTTCGGGACATCCTGACGCGTGGGGGGAGTATACGCATTGCTGATCCCCTGCCCGCTGAAACAGACGAACCGGAACTTGCCTTGCTGCCGAGGCTGGTGGTGGACTTTAACCGGAAGGACTTTGGCCGGTTGCGGAAACTCATCGACGCATTGAATAGTGCTTGATCACGGCACGGGGCAGGACGCGGGATCGTGAGCCGGGGCGCCGGTTGTTTATTGATAATTGTGATGAACCATATCAGAGGAGACAGGCCCATGGGGCAGTCGATGGTGAAGCTGGCAGTTGCTCTCGTCAGTATTGTAAGTGTCGGTACGATCACCGCGTGCAGTAAGCAACCGGTCCCGCCCGGCGGGGTTGCCCTGATCGAGGTCGCCCACTCGAGCAGTCAATGGACAGGCGTGGCGGTCTCGAAGTCCGGGCGCATTTTTGTGAACTTCCCGCGCTGGTCGGGTTCCGTGCCCGTTTCTGTCGGAGAGGTTACTCCTGGCGGAGACGTAAAGCCCTTTCCCGACGAGGAGTGGAACCAGTGGAAGCCCGCTCTCCCGCCGCAGAATCATTTTGTCTGCGTTCAGAGTGTCACGATTGACAGCGACGATTATTTGTGGATACTCGACCCGGCAAATCCCGGATTCAGCGGTGTTGTCAAGGACGGCCCGAAACTCCTGAAAGTAGATCTGCGCACAAACAAAGTAATTCAGAAAGTGGTCTTTTCCGAAGCGATTGCGCCTCCCGCCAGCTATCTCAACGACGTTCGCGTGGATGCAAAAAGGGGCTACGCGTATATAACTGATTCCGGAATGGGAGCAGTGATCATCGTGAACCTCGCCACGGGCGTCAGCCGGCGCCTGCTCAGTGACCATCCATCAACGAAATCCGAAAACATGGCAATTGTTATTGGCGGCAAGGAGTGGCGCCTTCCCGACGGGAATGTTCCACAGGTCCATGCTGACGGTATCGCCCTGGATCGGACCGGCGACGTTCTCTATTATCATGCGCTCTCCGGAAGGCTTCTGTACCGCATCGGGACACGGTGGCTGCAGGACGCATCGCTTTCCGCTCAGGAGCTTGGGGAAAAGGTGGAATTCCTCGCCAGGACCGTTGTTGCCGATGGAATGGCCTTTGGTGCTGAAGGCACACTCTATCTTACCGCCCTCGAGGAAAGTGCGATTAAACGTTTTACCCATGACCGCTCGATCGAAACGGTCATCAAAGATGCCCGTCTGGCATGGCCAGACAGCATTGCCGTGGGGCCCGACGGCTTTCTGTACGTAACGACATCCCAGATCCATCTCGGGCCGAATCCATCGGCGCCGTACGGGTTATTCAAGCTGCTGCCGTAATTGCGCGTTACGTTCCACTGCCGTGATTCCCGGGAGAGCCGTCGTCCCGCTGCAATGCTTCCTGCGAGGCTGCAGAAGGGCAGTATGTCACGGTGACCAATACAAGTCTCAAAACCGTCTATGAAAACCGCACATAACACAGCACCGGAAAGAGCCGCTTGGCGCGATGTCCTCTACCGGATCATCTTTGAAGCCAATACAAAAGTGGGAAAGCTCTTTGACGAGCTGCTCATCGTGAGCATTCTGGCGAGTGTCCTCGCGGTGATGCTCGACAGTGTCGGTAGTATTCGCGGGCGGTACGGAACGTTCCTGCATGCCGTTGAGTGGTTCTTCACTCTTATCTTCACGGTGGAGTATATTTTGCGGCTCCTGACGGCCCCCCGGCCCTTTCGGTACGCGACGAGTTTCTTCGGCGGCGTTGATCTCCTGGGGGTCATCCCGACGTATCTGAGCTTGCTGATCCCCGGTAGCCGCTACCTCTTCGTGATTCGTATTCTGCGGGTACTCCGCATCTTTCGCATCCTGAAGCTGGCCCGGTACGTGAGCGAATCCAAAGAACTCATGCAGGGACTCCGGGCCGGTCGCCGCAAGATCGCCGTATTCCTCTTCGCGATCTTGACGCTCGTTGTGATCATGGGTTCGCTCATCTTCATCATCGAGGGAGAAGAGAACGGCTTTACCAGTATTCCGCGGAGCATCTACTGGGCAGTCGTGACCATCACGACGGTGGGATACGGTGATATCGCACCAAAAACCGACGTCGGCCAGGTGCTGGCGGCGATCATCATGATCCTGGGGTACAGTATCATTGCCGTTCCCACCGGCATTATAACAGCGGAAATATCGCAGGCCCACCGGAAAAAAAGCAGCATCACCTGTCCTTCCTGCAAGTCCGCTGAGCACGATGTCGATGCCGAATATTGCAAGCGGTGCGGCGCGAATCTGGACCACGGACGCCGAAGCAGTTGACCGGCACGGGAGGATGGGTGGAGTGAAACGGAGGATTGCATCGTATGCCGACAGGCAATAAGAGCCTCACCAGCCAGGAAATTCCCTTCGAGAAGGTCACGGGAACCGTTGACGTAACGGAACGCCTGCGCCAGATGAATATCACGCAGCGGCACGCGGTCCTCGCAACGGTCTCGGACGCAGGCCCCTATACGTCCCTCGTCGACTTTGCCCTGACCCCGGACATGAAGAACGTGGTGTTTGCCGTGCCGAAAACCGCGAATAAGTTCCGGCATGTGCAGCAGAATAAAGAGGTATCCCTTCTGATCGACACGAGGAAAAACAGCGTCAGTGACTATTTAAAAGCCGAGGCCGTTACCTTGACGGGCGTTGCCAAGGTCGTTAAAAAGGGAAAGCGATGGGATGAGTTCTCAAAGATCCTCATTAAAAAGCATCCCATCTTAAAGAAGTTCGTACATGCCCCCACAACGGTTCTCATTCTCGTAGAAGTACGGCGTCGTCTGCATGTGTCCCGTTTCCAGACGATTTCCTATTAAACCTGCTCACCAAAGGATCCCGGAACGACGCGTGGTCGCTCCTCAACGTGTCTCGTTCTCGCGCTGTCGTTCATGGGCACACACGCGCTCTTTGAACTTCTCAATGAACCGTGGGTCGTGCAGCCTCTCGTCATCCTCGACGGGGACTGCAGGAACATACTGAATAAAGGCGTTTGCAAAAAGTCCCCTTCCCTTTCGGCCCGACCTGCCTGAAGCCGTATACCGCGGCACTCCGCGCAAGCCACAACTGGGAGACCTGCTTTTGAATACAAAGCCGGCGAGGTCCATTGCTGCCAGCTCAGAAAGTTTGTTTTTCGTCCACTGCAGCATGCGGTCTGTGTGATCAATGCCCTGTCCTATCGTAACGAGACGGGGCGTTTTTGAAGGGCCGAACAGATGCATCGCCTCCCGCGGTACTGGCAGGCCGCACTCCACCTCGGGACAAACCGGAATCCAGTCAACGGAAGGTCCTAACGCATCTTTCAGAAATTCGTCGAGTTTGTGCCCGCCGTCATAGCGGACGCGCTCGCCGAGAAGGCAGGCGCTGATCCCGATCCTGATGTTCTCCTCCATGACCTTCACCGCCGCTGATACTGAATATCGGCGGTCTTTTTTCGCTCCTCCTTACCTATGGGGAATACGCCTTTCTTTCGCGGGTAAAGAATTGTAATCCCGCGGTCCCGCCTTAGTCCCGCTATATGCGGGACCGGAGGGATTCCACCATTATAAAGCGAACTGATCGCGTTGTGCAAGCGGTACGGGTGAGCTTTCATTCATGCTTTCAGCAAAGAAAAAGGGGGAGCGAGTTGCTCCCCCTTCGTAGCTGACTAAAGGAAACGGCATTACAAGTTGGTGCAGATCTTGTCCTTGCCGCTCCAGGTGCAGTTGGGATCGCCTTTGCAATCAGAGCTCGTGGTGTATATCGAGCAGTCCACTGCCGGAGCACAATCATTGGCGCAAGTGGACGCGGTTTCCGCACCTTCGCAAAGCGCGTCACCGCAGCACGCCAGGACCCGCGGGGCTACGCGGCAGAAGAGATTGGCGCTGGCGTCGATGCAGCGGAGGTCGCCAGAATTCGGGCCGCCACCGCACAGGATCGGGTTGGTGGGATTGCCTGCAAGAGTATCACCGCAGCAGAATTGATTGCTGGCGTTCCCTTTCTGATTCCCTGCGCAATCGGATGGACAGGTAAGGCAGTTCTCGCCGTCGCCCGCCTCGCAGAGGCCGTTGCCGCAGAGGGCACCGCTCACCTCAGCACAGTCGGTGGGACAGCTGAAGCAGTCTTCACCGGGTTCACAGATGAGATTTGCGTTACAGTTGGCCGGATCGTTGGTGACCTGGAACTGCCGCATCATTTCGTGATCCTCGTGGTCCAGGATATGGCAATGGAACGGGAATTTGCCGAGGTAGTCCTCATACCGGGCGATCACACGAACCACCGTGCCCGGCGGAACCTTCACAGTATCCTTCCAGGTGGTATCCTCCCACGGATCAAGGGGGAGCGCCTGGCCGCCGCCGAGAGGCGTCCGATCCAGAACCTGGAACGCCACGAGGTGCACGTGCATGGGATGCATCAGGTTGCTGGGGTT
>DMKB01000172.1:0-6227 GCA_003454665.1 Nitrospiraceae bacterium
CTTCGCCTGTATTCTGTCCGCCTATGTATGCACCGTCATCGAGGGTTTTTTATGGCATGGTTTCATTAATACGATGGAGCACCTGAGTTATGCCCTCGCCGGTTTCTTTTTTGCATCAGGTGCGCGTTCCATACTGAGAATGCAGCGTCGAGCGCAAAAGGATTCCCATGGATAGTGTGTTTCTTTTTGACCTCATCTCAATGGCAGGATTCGTCGCAGCCCTGCTGTTCGGACTGCGGGTCCATCGGCGTCTCTGGAATTCGACGTCAAAAATCTTCTTTTCTCTCTCTATGGGTATCTACGCCCTGGTCGGGACGTTCAATGTCCTGGAACACGCCAACATAACCGACTATTTCGATCGTTTCGAAGATACCCTCGAAATCCTCTTCATACCATTGTTCCTGTCTTATTTTTACTCCCTGCGCACGCAGCAGGAGCTCGGCAGGAGGAAGCAGGTGGAGGATGTCCTGCGGGAAGCCGTGGTACGGGCGTACGAGGAGAAGATAAAAGCAGACACCGTTACCGCGGCCATCGGCGATGGTATCAGCATTGTGGATCCGACGTTCAAGATTCTCTATGAAAATCAGGCCCAGAAAGACCTCATGGGAGACCATGTCGGCGAGTACTGTTATCACGTATACCGACAGAATGACGAGGTCTGCACGGATTGCCCCGTCGTATTGTGCTTTGACGACGGCGCCATTCATAAAACGGAAATGGTCGTCCGGTCCAGACAGGGTCTGGCGGACATCGAGGTTACGGCATCACCGCTCCTGGACGCAACGGGAGTTACGGTGGCCGGTATCGAGGTCATCCGGGACGTGACCGAGCGCAAAGGGATGGAAAAATCACTGCGGGAGAGTGAAGAGCGGTTGCGGCTGCTCCTGGACAATACCGAGGATATTGTCGTCATGCAGGAGCCGACGGGAAGGTATCTGTATTATCACGGCCCGGCGGAATACGGATTTACGGAAGACGATATTGTGGGCAAAACCCCCTTCGATTTTCATGAGTCGGAGATTGCAGCCAGGTTTGTTGAGCGCGTTGAGCACGTTACCCGTTCGGGGCAGGGTCTCGCAGAAGAGATCAGCATGCCCTGGGAAGGGAAAACACTGTGGTTTCTCGACCAGTTGTCGCCTATCAAAGACGGTCATGGCCGCGTATCGGCCGTGGTGACGATTTCCCGCAACATAACAGAACGCAAGAAAATGGAGGACGATCTCCTCAAAAAGCAGAAGCTGGAATCACTGAGCATCCTTGCCGGCGGCCTGGCCCACGATTTCAACAACCTGCTCATGGCGATCATGGGGAATATTTCACTCGTCAAGATGCAGACAAAGCCCGGAGAGATGATATACGAACGCATGAACGAGGCCGAGAAGACGTCGTTCCGCGCGCGCGACCTGACGCAACAACTGCTCACCTTTTCGAGAGGCGGCGCGCCGGTAAGAAAACCGCTTTCTCCCGGCCCCCTGGTCAAGGATTCAGTCGGTTTCTCTCTCCGCGGTTCAAAGTCGCGCGGCGACGTTGCCGTGCCGGACGATCTCTGGGCCGTTGAAGCGGATGAAGGCCAGGTCAGCCAGGTCATCAATAATCTGATCATTAACGCAGACCAGGCGATGCCTGCCGGCGGGACCATCCGGGTCACCGGTGAAAACGCCCTGCTGGGGACCGACGACGTTCCCTCTCTCGAAGAGGGCAGCTATGTCAGGATTTGCGTCCAGGATGGGGGGATCGGCATCGTCAAAGAGCATCTAGAAAAGATATTCGATCCATACTTCACGACGAAGCAGCAGGGAAGCGGTCTGGGCCTTGCAACGAGCTATTCAATCATCAAGCAGCACAACGGCCATATCACCGTAGAGTCGAAATTGGGCGTCGGAACGACATTTACGCTCTATCTTCCCGCCGTCGATACAGAGGTCCTGGAAAAGAAGGGAGAAGGAGATGCGCTGCCGGCAGGCACGGGCAAGGTGCTCGTCATGGACGACGAGGAAGTCGTGCTCGATGTTGTCGGCACAATGCTCTCGAATCTCGGGAACGAGGTTGAAACTGCCCGTAACGGTTCCGAGGCAATTGAGCGCTACCGCTCGGCCCAGGACAGCGGTCGTCCTTTTGATATAGTGATCATGGATCTCACGGTCCCGGGAGCAATGGGAGGCAAGGAGGCCATGGAGAAGCTGCGGGAAATCGACCCGTCAATATGCGCTGTTGTCTCGAGCGGTTACTCGAACGACCCGATCATGGCCAGATTCAGCGAGTACGGGTTCAGCGGAGTCGTTTCAAAACCCTATACCGTCAAGGAGCTGAGCAAGACGATCAACAGACTTCTTGCAGAGAAGAACAGAAAAAATCCCGACGAGACGTAAGGACCATGCTGATCAACACCGCTCCTGCCGTCCCTTGTATTCCCTCACACCGCCAAGGAACAAACGAGCGTTACGCCATGTCCGCCGGAGAAAAGATGATTTCGTCCCGAAATGCCTTGATCAAGTATACCGTATGCATGATAGCTTCCGATTTGACATCCACGATCGCCGCATGGAGACCGGCGCCGGCAAGGTAGGAGAGATACGCCGGGCCGACGAGGGCTTTTACCTTTTTGGGCAGTCCGGTAGTGACGTTCGAAATCCAGACGACGGTATTGATCGGCGGGTCGACCATTTCGTTCAGGGCAATTACGCTTTCATGTGCATTGAGCAGATGTTCCTGGCCCATCCCTTTCCCGATGTGTACCACCGAAGGGTCTGCAAAGAGACGTTCGTTCGGCACGTCCGCGGCATTCGCTTTTTCGATGAGTTCCTCGAGCATCATGAGTTTCGCCTCGAGCGTTGTGGGCACCGTTCCCTTGAGCGCCCTGATGACGAGATTTGACTTCGTATCCTTGACGAGCGAAAGAATGGCGTCTGCATCCTTCTCGTCTGCCGACAAGTAATTGATAATCGGCGGCTCATTACAGAGCGGAATGGCCTTCTTCAGCGCCGCGCTGTTTCTCGAATCCAGGCTGAGGGGCAGCCCACTCGCCTGCTGCACAATCTCCGCCGCCAGAGGGAGCATTGCTTCATCCCCGGCGCCGTCGAGCGAACACTGGATGTTGATGACATCGGCGCCCCTCTCCTGGAGTTCCTTTGCCATTGCCTCAAGAGACTTTTTATCCTTTTTCGACAAGGCCTCCACATACGGGGCATTTCTGGTATTGAGATTGTCCGCGATTACGAGCATATGTTCCTCCTTCTCATAGTAATGAATTCATGCCTTAACCAGCTTGAAGGTACGAGCACCATCATTTCGCGCCAAAAGAGGGCCGATGACCAGGAAACGCCTCAACGCGGGCCCAGGTATGCTTCTCGCCTCGGGCCGCAGAAACGCGCGCATCCGCCCCGCGCTTCTCTGCTTACCGGGCCTATATACAGCGGGATAAAACGTGCCAGCATTTGGGAAAAACCGACGATATTTTATTATAGCATAGAAGAACGCGATAGAGAAACGAAAATTTGCCGTGCGTTTTCCTGCCCTCGTTCCTGAAAGAATGTTCTTGCGAAAGGAGATCGTATTGCATATGATAGTGCTCCAGATGCCGGCAGTGGCGGAGAAGAGGAGTCGGCCGCATTTGATCGTCGGGAGAACCGGGTTGCTCTTACCGGCGCGGAAGGGATGATTGCAATGGGTAAACACCTGGTATTCGTCGGCGGCGGCCATGCGCACATGACCGCACTCCTCAACATCAGAGACACCATCCGCCGTGGCCACAGGGTCACGCTCATCAGTCTCTCCCCCTATCAATACTATTCCGGGATGGGGCCGGGGATGCTCTCCGGTCTGTATCGGCCCCAGGAGATCCGGTTTCATGTCAGGAAGATGGCCGAAGACCGCGGCGCGGCCTTTATCCATGATACGGTAGTCCGGGTCGATCCGATGAAACAGATGCTGTTTCTCCAGTCAGGGACAGAACTGCACTATGACGTGGTCTCGTTTAACACCGGCAGCGAGGTTCCGATGGAATCACTCGGTTCCGTCCAGGGTCCTGTCGTCACCGTTAAGCCGATTATCAATCTTCTGAAAGCGCGGAAGCTCATTATCGAAAAGCTTCAGACGAAACCCCTTGAAATTGCCGTCCTGGGGGGAGGCCCCGCAGGAGTGGAACTCGCCGGGAATGTTCGAAGGCTCGTGTCGAACCACGGCGGCGCGGCGCGGATCACCCTGGTTGCCGGCGCCGGTGTGTTCAGCGGTTTTCCGGAAACAATGAGGCGCCTCGCCGTGAAGACCCTCGCGATAAACGGGATCGAGATGAGAGAAGGCGTCCATGCTCAGGCCGTAGCGCAGGGGAGTGTGGCACTGTCCGATGGAGGACGTCTGCCCGCTGATGTGGTTTTTGCCGCAACGGGGACCAGGCCTTCTTCATTGTTCAGGGATTCAGACCTGCCCACCGGGGAGGACGGGGGGTTACTCGTTAATAGCTATCTCCAGAGTGTTGGGTATCCGGAGATATTCGGCGGAGGCGATTGCATCAGCCTGAAGGGGTACAGCCTGGAAAAAGTCGGCGTCTATGCCGTTCGCCAAAATCCCATTCTCCATCATAACCTGCTCGCGTTCCTCGGCGGGGGAAGGATGAAACAGTTCCGCGTCTCCCGGAAGTATCACCATGCCTATCTTCTTATTTTTAATATGGGGGACGGGACGGGCATTCTGCGCAAAGGCAGGCTGATGTGGGACGGGAAGCTCGCCTTCAAGTTGAAGGATTACATTGACCGGCGGTTTATGAGAACGTTTCAGGTATCGGGCGAGCTCGCGGAAGAGGAATAGATTGGGAAGGGTTTAAAGAGCTCCGTCGTCGCATCGTGTTCCCGAAAGAACGGACGATCACACCAATGAAGCAGGTCAGTACTATTCATCAGGAGGATATTCATGGGCGTGTTGGATTATTTTAAGCCTGTTTCGTCGATGACGGCGGAAGAGGTGCGGGCGTTTTTGAAAGACAAAAACCCTGAAGAATACAATCTCATTGACGTGCGCCAGGAGAAGGAATATGTTCAGGGACACCTCCCCGGAGCCCAGCTGATCCCCGTGGGTGATATCCCGAACCGGCTTCAGGAGCTTGATCCGAACAAGCCGACCATTGCGTACTGAGCATCGGGTGTTCGCAGCCGTGCTGCTGCGTCCATTCTGGCAACAGCGGAGTTTCGTGACGTCTCGAGCATGGAAGGCGGCATCCGGGCCTGGGAAGGGCTTGCTGCCGTCGGGCTGCCCGATGCAGGGATGGCGCACTTCCCGGAGTCGGCAACGTCGGCGGAGCTTATCGCCCTTGCCTGGCAGCTTGAAGAGGGATCGCGATCGTTTTATGCGGAAATTCCCTCTCTTGTTGACGATGCCGAGGCGGCAGACCTGTTCAGCAATCTCGCGTCGGCAGAGGAGCACCACAAGGCATCGCTTGCGGCACTGTATACGCGCTTGACGGGAACGGAGCCAGGTCCCGACTTTCCCGGATCCCTGATTTCGTCGGGGCCGGCGGATGATCGCATGGAAGGCGGTATGCAGGTGAGCGAGGCCCTTGCCTGGGCCAGGGGGAAGAGTATGCAGGAAGTGCTTGAGCTGTCTCTCGCGGTGGAGACGAATTCTCTCGATCTCTACATCAAAATGGGGAGAAAAATGGACGATGCGCAGTCCAAGCAGGTATTTTTGACCCTGTTGTCAGAGGAGCAGAAGCACCTGTCGCAGCTGGCCTCACTGCTCGATAAAAGGCTCTGACCGGTCAGCAGCAGAGGGTCTCGGAGCAGGCGGGCCGGCATTCAGCAAGACAAACAAAAACCCCGGCGTGATCATCATGCCGGGGTGTCCGTGCAGCTTTCTCAGGAAGGTCTTGTCTCATCGGCGGTCCCTGTTTGCGCCCTGCCTTCCCATCCTCATGCTCTTCAGTTTCTTCTTACGCGCCTCTCGCTGTTTCCTCTTTTTCTTCAGAGACGGTTTTTCGTAAAAACGCCTGTTTTTCAACTCCCGAAGAAGGCCGTCCCGTTGTATTTTTCTCTTGAGAAGCCGGATGGCTTTTTCAATATCATTCCGTTCTACTTTTATCTCCAATTATTCGGTTTCCTTCCTTTTTTGTCAAAGCCCTGGTGTCCCCGACCGCCGCCGCCGAATCCCGATCTCCCCCGGGCTCCCCGTTCACGCTGAGGCCGTGCCTCACTGACGTTGAGGGCCCGATCCCCGAGAGACGTACCGTTCAGACTGGT
>DMKB01000172.1:6310-30979 GCA_003454665.1 Nitrospiraceae bacterium
GCATCGGTGATGATCTTTACTGACTCGATTTCTCCCGCCTGCGCAAAGGCTTCCTTGAGGTCGTCTTCGGTTATACTGTACGATAAATTTCCGACATACAGCTTTTTGCCCATAGCTTCCTCCGTCTGAGAATGTCAACTGCAATCCCGACCGGTTAGAAGTGAGACGTCATGAAGGCGGCACAACAGTCGGCTTTGTTGTTACTGCTTTACGACATTTACCGCCTGATCACCCTTCGGGCCTTTTTCAACGTCGAAACTGACGGAATCTCCCTCGGCAAGGGACTTGAATCCCTCTCCCTGGACCGCCGAATAGTGGACAAATATGTCCTGTCCTTCATCTGTCGTTATGAAACCATATCCCTTCGAATCATTGAACCACTTCACGGTACCGTTTGGCATTGACGCATTCCTCCTTGAGATAAGTGCTGTTGCGGGTAAAATAATAAAAGCAGCAAAACCCGAAGTTTTTGCCGCCTTTTCATCCACAAAAACTTTAGTAACTATATTGTACAATCTCTCGCAGCTTATTGAATCTTAGTCTTTATGCAGTAAAAAGTCAACCTCTTTTTCTGGTCTTTTTTCACTTTATTTCCACCCCATACCCCCGTTACCCGGTCCCCTGAGGTGAACACATCCACTGCCGGCGAAATGCATGGCCCCGTCGAGTAGTGAGTCTCTAATGCTCAAGGGGAGCACGCTCCCGTAATCGATTGTTACCTTCGCCACAGGACAGCCGGAATCGGCCTTGCCGGTCACGCGCCGGCATTAAAAATAGGACCGGACCTCTATGTTCAGAGACCAGGGATACAGCCCGAACTCGCTCCTGATGATCGGTCCGTCCGGCTTTTTGCCGATGGGGACTCCGGCAATGAGGGACAGCTCGCGCTCATCGGACAGTGAATAGACGGCGTTTGCCGTCAGGAGGGCGGAATGGTCGATCCAGTTGAAGAGGGTCAGGAATTCTCCAATCCAGAGAGGGGTAAACTCATAGCCAACGCCCAGGGCAGTGTAATTTCGTGCAAGATATGCGGTGCCGGGGCTGTATTTACTCACGGAGTTGGCTCCGCTTCCATGATAGAACTGTTCAAGCCTGATGTTCAGGCTGCTCTCCCATTTGTGCTCGAAGCCGACGACGGCTTCAGTGGCGCGCGGGCCTGCAGCAGTCTCGGACTCGGAACGATGGCCCTCGGCACGCAGGCCGAGCCAGCCGAAGAGCTCGCCCTGGAAGGAGCCGCCGATTATGTCTGATTCACGCACCGTACCGCCGATGACAGCCCATTCAAAGTCGCCCGCCACTGTAGAAGCGCGGGCGACGGCGGAAGTCCGGTATCCCTCGGGGCTGTCGCTCCAGCCGGTATCGCTGTCTTGATCCCCCGATTGATACCCGAGCACGCTGACGAGAGACAACTGGGAGAGGTCGCCGAGCCTCACCTCTGCCCTGGCTGCGTCGACGCCGGGCTTGTACACCCGGTAGAAGCTCTGTGCTGCAAAGGGGGCGAAGAAGTCGTTCGGCGTAAAGTAGTAGGTCGTCGCCAGGTTGACGGGCTGGCGCCCGAGGGTGATGTCGACGCGGTCACGGGACCAGCGGGCGCTCAGGCGGTCTATGGCGAGGTGGACATATTTGCCGTTTATCAGGTTCCATTCGAGGGCCCCACTGCGTTCTACATCGAAGGCTACCCCCGTGGTGCCGAGACCTGACACCAGCGAGGAGGACAGATAGGTCTGGTAGGCATTGAACTCGAATCCCAGATTTTCTCCGGCCTGTGCCAGCATGATAAGGCGGGCAAAGGCGCCGAGCCCCTTTTCCCACTCCTTTTCATAGAAGAACTGCTCCTCGGGATTTTTGAAAACAGCCCCGAAGGCACGGACCAAGCCGCGGAGTTCAAGGTGGCTCTCTTCTTCCTGCCACTCGTAAAAGGCGTGTGCCAGTGATGCAGAGATGATTGCGATCAGAAAAAAGCAAATTACAGAGAGGAAAAGAGGCTTCATGCCAGAGAGTTCATCCCGCCTTGCGGGACAGGCCCGAAGGCCGAGATAAGATTTATTGCCGGCCTGCTCATGCATTCCTTTTATCCTTCTGTGTCCTCTGCTGTTCTCGCTCAGCGCGTACCTGCGCATCAGGTGCGCACCTCGTCTGCCTCCAGCATGCCGTCCCGGAGGCGTATGAGCCTTCGTGCCCGGTCCATGACCCGCTGGTCGTGGGTGGAGAACAGGAAGGTGACGCCCTGTTCCGCATTGAGCTGCTGCATGAGGTCGAGGAGGGAATGGGCAGTGGCGGAGTCTATATTGGCAGTGGGCTCATCGGCCAGCACGATGGCGGGCCGGGTGACGATGGCCCGGGCAATGGCCACGCGCTGCTGCTGCCCGCCGGACATTTCGTCGGGCCGTCGATTCTCCAGCCCGTCCAGGCCGACCTGCTTCAGGATCGCCATGACCTGTTCTCTTCGCTCGCGCTGCGGAACGTTCTGGAGGGCCTGCACGAACTCCGCATTCTCGTAGGCAGTAAGTACCGGCACCAGGTTATAGGCTTGGAACACGAAGCCGATCCGGTCTCTGCGCAGGCGAGAAAGCTCTGACCGGCTGAGGGTGGAGAGGTCCCTGTCCTCGAGCAATACGCTGCCGCCCGAGGGAACGTCGAGTGCGCCGATGAGATTCAGGATCGTGGTCTTGCCCGAACCGGACGGCCCGGAGAGGGCGGTAAACTCGCCTTTCCCGATCTCCAGCGACAGGCCGTCTACGGCCCGGACCTCTACCTGTCCCTGCTGGTAGACTTTCGTGACGCTGTTGAGTTGAACGATTTTTCCGTTTTGCATAGGATCACCTGTTTGCAGCAATGTCAAATGTCAGTGGCCATAGGCCACACTGAACTCAAAATTCAAATGCATGTCAAAATTTAGATTCAAAAGACGGTCCCGTTTGGCGTTTATGAATTTGGAATTTATTTGCTATTTGATCTTTGTCATTTGAACTTTTCCCTATATTGTCCTCAAGCTCTCCACCGGCGGGATGCGGCCGGCGCGCCAGGCAGGGTAGAGGCCCGACAGCATGGTGAGCGAGAACACGCCGGCCAGGATTGCGATGACGCTTTCCTTGAACAGCCGTACCCTGACGAGGGGATCGAAGATGACTCCCGCTGCCGTGTAGTCGTCTCCGGTCATCCCCGAAAAATCAAGGCCCACGTTCACCAGGTAGAGATACCACGGCGTGGTGATAATGACGCCGATGATGAGGCCCAGGACGGCCATCCAGAACGACTCCAGCACGACGAGCCGGAAGAGCGTACGCGGCGACATGCCGACGGCCATCATGATGCCGAATTCCCGGCTCCGCTCCAGCACGCTCATGAGAAGGGTGTTCAAGATGCCCGCGGCGATCACGAGTCCCACGAGAAACTGGCTGAGATAGTTGGCGCTTCTGTCGATCCTGATCATTCCGGCAAGCTCGCGCTGCGTCTCTCCCCACGTAAGAATCTCCCGGTTCGGTGAGCCGACGGCCGCTCGTACGCCGTCGCCTATCATCGCCGCCCCGCGCTGGTCGTCTATCATGATTGCCACGAGTGATGCGTCACCAGGACCGTAATGCAGGGCAGCCCGAACGCTGTCGATGGGCAGGAGCGCCATACCGCCGTCTATCTCCGGCGAGCCGGTCTTGAAAATACCGGAAACGCGGGCGATTTCGCTCACGATCTCACCGTTCGCGTCAGTGGCAGTGTAAACGAGCTTTTTCCCGAGCCTGAGCTTGAGTTTCTCCGCCATTTTGCTTCCGATGACGATACCCCGGCCGCCGGTGCCGGAGAACAATTTTCCTTGGATAATAGAGCGCATCAGAAGATTATGCTCCGGAGATTCACCGGCCGGGTCGATGGCGATGAAGACGCCGCCGATGCTCTTGGCGGCGCTGGCAAACATTGCCTGGCCCATGATCCTGACCATGGCATCCGTCACGCCAGGCAACCGCAGCGCCTGCTCCCGGACTGTATTCGCAGCCCTTATCTTTTTATCCAGGGTCGGCGTCTGGTTGTATCCGAGGGCTTCCACGGTCACGTGTCCATATCCCATGGAGGCGCTCGTGTTTATCATGTTCGTGTACATATAGTCGCCCATGCCCGTAAAGGTGGCGGAGAGCAGGACACCGAACCCGACGGAGACACCGGTGATGATGGTCCTCCGCTTCCGTCGCCACAGGTTGCGCCATGCAGTTTGCGTAAGTTTCATAGGACACCCTCAGCTACGAAAACAATAAAAACCCAATTAACAAAAGGCAAATCTCAAATAAGTTTCAATAGACAAATTTCAAACGAAGTGCACATCGGCGATTGGAATTTGGAGCTTATTTGTCATTTGGCATTTGTTGATTGATGATTGTTTTTCCATGCTAGCGATAATAAATCGCCCTTACCGGCTGTATGACTGCCGCCTTGAGGGCGGGATACAGCACTGCGATCGCCGCAATGATAACAAGCAAAACAATTGGCAGGATCACGGACCAGGGCGTCAGGTATGCATACCAGACCGGGTCAATGGCAACGCCGCCGAAGCTCGTGCTGCTCATGATGTCCGAAAGGTCAATGCCGTGCGTTTCAAAGTAATGAGAAATAGGCAGTCCGAGTCCCACGGCAATGAGGCTCGAGAGCAGGACCTGCACCATGGTCTCCGCGTACACGAGAAGGACCAGTTGCCAGGGCGTGACGCCGATCGCTTTCATCACCCCGAATTCATGAATGCGCTCGAAGACGCTCATCAGCATTGCATTCAGCACAACCATGGCGACGGCAACGTAGGCGATCAGCACCATGAAGATCGTATTGAAGTCCATAACGTCGATCAGGCGCGCTACGATCGGCTGAAGCTGGCGCCAGTTCTTCACGTCAAGCCCCGGCGCTATGGCAGCAGCGTTGTCCGTGGCCGCAATCAGGTCCGTCGCGCGATCCGGTCGCATGATGGCGATTTCATGGGCGCCGTCGGGAATGACCATCAGTTCGCGAAAGGCGCCGTCGATCATGAAAAAACCGGCGCGGTCCACCTCTTCGGTGATGGACTTGAGTACGCCCCGCACGGTATAGAGATCGTTTGCCATCGAACCGTCGGCAGCCTGGCCCACGAAGATGACCTCGTCGCCGGGCTTCACGCCCAGGGTGCGGGCGAGCTTTCGGCCGATCACGACACCGTGAGGGTCTCGCGGGTCGAGCCATGACCCTGCCATGACATGGCGGTGGGTTTCCGTGAGGGTCTTTTCGTTCTCGAGATGGATGCCGCGCAACTGGACGCCGGCCGACGCGGACCCGGCGGCAGCCAGCCCGAAGCCGTACAACCGCTGGGCAGCAAAAAAACCGGCATCCCTCAGCCTGGCGATGAGGGCGCCGGGATTGTTTATGCGCTTGTACAGGTCGGGGTCGTCACGATAGTTCGGGGCATGGATCTGGATGTCTCCCACGTTCATGACGACGGCGTTTCGCTCGCTGATCTGCACGAGCCCCTCCGTCAGAGCGGCATAGAGGATCATGATAAAACCGGCGAATCCCATGGCCACCGTGGTAATGAGGGTGCGGTGCCAGTTCCGTTTGACGTTTCGTATGGAGAAGGAGAGAATGTTCATTATGAATAATTTTTGCCTCGCGCAAAGCTTGCATTATACGCCAGAAAAAATATCCTCGTGTTATTGAAGACGCATTTTTTGCGCTCTCTCGCGCTTTGCGAGAAGATGTTATTGCTATTTTCGTTTTAAGCGCGACAGCGAGAAAAAAGCATCGCGGATCGTGATGTCGAATTCCAGCTTTTCGTAAACCAGTTCCGTATATTCTTTCGGCTTGTCCGCGGGCCGCACGCGCATCACCGCGGGCCTCGGCTGGCCGCCGAGGGGTTTCACGTCGCTGAAGGTGAGCGTCCTGGCCACGGCCATGTCCTCGTCGTAGTACACTTCCGCCAGGGGGATATAGGTTTCCGCAAGCACGGTAAGTACGACCTTACCCCAGACCACGGGGGCATCAGGCCGGGGAATGAGCGTAAACTCGATAATTTTGTTTCCCTTCCGCTCACCCTCGAAGCTGATGGTCGGGACATAGTCTTCCTCCATGCGCGATTCCTTTACGAGATCATCGTTCGTGAAATGGCTGCCCATCCAGGAGCCCATCATCATGCCCGAGGTGAGGCGGATGGTCCGGTCGGTTTTCGGCAGGTAACTGTAGATCGTGGTCCCGGACTTAAGCGTCGCCGTCCCTTTTTCCTTGACAGGCGACATGATGCGCACGAGGGTCTTCTCTTTTCCCTTGGACCATGTTTCCATCCGCATGTTGCGGGTGTAGTGGGCGGTCTTGACGCGCATCACAAAGACGCCATAGGAAGAAGCGCCCCGCCACAGGTCGTCGAACGAGCGCAGGATCCGTTTTGCCCGCTCCGTGGGAGATTCAGCCTGCTGTGCCGCGAGTGAGGGCAGCGCGGCAAGGAGCAACAAACAGAGAAGCAGGCCCCAAGTATATCCCTTTTTCATGTCTTCCCTTTCGATTCACCGAATGTGGCTGCTGCCGAAAAGTGCCGTTCCGGGATCATCATCGCTATTTACAAAAGCAATGGGACATCGGTAACCTTTTATCGGTTTGCTCGTCTTATGAATAAAGATGCAAGCCGGCCCTGAAATTATTTTACCTCGCTGCCGAAATTATAGTTTCAAACGTTACGATAGTCAACCGGGAATGTGACTTTTTTGTGCACATGCCGGCGTTCTTCCCTTCACGTAACCCGTTCCTTACATAAAGCATGGTTCGATGTACAACGCGATAAAAGAGGTATCCCTGCTCTTGCGAAGAGGGGTGATGGGGCATAAAGATAGTGAGAACGTGATTCACGCGAGCGCGCTTTCTGGAGCAGATTCAAAACCATATTCCAAAAAGGAGGATGCACATCATGAAAAAGAAGAACCTATTCACGGTAACAGGCATTTTGATCGTTGTGCTCGCATTTGCCGGCTGCGGCGGAGACGACGGAGGGGATCCATACGTCAACGTGACGGCGAGCACCAGTGAAGGAGTGGTCACCGGTTTCGGGAGCGTGATCTTGAACGGGGTGCCGTACGATTCCAGCAGCGCCACGGTCTCCGTTGAGGGAAGCCCCGCCGCGGAAGTGGATCTGAGGGTGGGGATGGTCGTCTCGGTCAAGGGCTCGTATGACAGCGCTGCCGGGACCGGCACGGCCGACAGCATCGTGTATGCCGATCATCTCCAGGGCCCCATAGCCGCCGTGGATTTGGCGGCCAAGTCATTGACGGTGCTCGGCCAGACCATCGTCGTGGATGTTATGACGCAGTTCAGGAATACGACTGATATCACGACCCTGGTCGTTGGGGACATTGTCGAAGTTAGCGGACACCCCGATCATACCGGAACTATCCGTGCAACGTACATCGAGAAAAAAGCCGTGGGCTCAGAGTACGAGATCAAGGGTACCGTGAGCAACCTCAATATCACAGCGAAAACCTTCACCCTGCGGGTTTCACCGCTGTCGCCTGCCGTAACGGTTACCTATGCGGGCGTTACGCTGCCCGTCGGTGTTGTGGACGGCGCGTACGTTGAAGTGAAAACCGGCGCAGACATATCCGGTGTTACGATCAGTGCATCAGCTGTCGAGGTCGAAACGGAGGTCGAAATCACGGAGAACGACCACGTCGAAATTGAAGGATACGTTACCGACTTCGTATCCCTCAGCGAGTTTCGGGTCAGCGGTATTTTGGTAAACGCGGGAGGCCTGAGCATCGTCGGCATCGGAAACGGTGTCGCCGTTGAAGTCGAGGGGACCTACTCGGGCGGCGTGCTTGTTGCCTCAGCAGTGGAGATGCATCATCCTTGTGATGTCATGCTCGAAGGGTATGTGGCGGACAAGACGTCCTCTTCATTCACGGTGCTGGGTAAAACCGTTACCGTGACTGATACCACCGAATTCGAGGACGGCATCAGCATTAATCCGATTCGCACGTTCAGTTTTGCAGACATAGGGAATGGAGATTATCTGGAGGTCGTCGGTTATCTGGACGATGCGACGGGACATATCGTTGCCGGCGCCGTGAAGCGGCGCGACGCCATCGACCGGGCGGTCGTGCAGGGTGTGGTCACGAGCAGTACAGTTGCCAGCTCACTCGTCGTGCTGGGAATAACGGTTTCCGTCGATCTGGCTACCGAATTCAGAGACGCTGATGATCTCGCTATCAGTGCAGCGACATTCTTCAGCCTGCTGATCAGTAATTCTACGACGGTGGAGGCGACGTGGGAAACCTATACGAGCCTCGCCGAGCCGGCAACGAAGCTCGAAATAGAGTAGAAAAGAAAAGACCGTAAGCCTTTCCTGCTTGCAAGTGAGTTACGCCCACGACGGCGGCGCTAAGAGCGCGTTAGCGAGCAGGGAGCACGGGGCAGCGGACATCGCTGCCCCGTTTTTTTTGCTTACGAGGAAGCGGGGATGGTTCGTGGTGCTGTCGGGCGTGCAATAATTAAGGGTAGTACATTCTCGATGAACGCTGTGGCGCCTGATAAAAAAATCTTGACAAGGGGGGATAGCTTTGGTATATTACGTGCATATGCACAAAACGACCGGGGTGGGGCATGCCGAGAAATAAGAAACCGCGCACGTGCGGATGTACCTTCAGGGGCAAAGCCTTCAAGCCCACGGGTATTCCGATGAGCGAAGTCCGGCAGATTGTCCTGTCCCGCGACGAGCTCGAAACACTCAGGCTCTGCGACCTCAAGGACCTGACGCAGGAAGAGGCGGGAGACAAGATGGGGATATCCCGAGGCACGGTCCAGAGGATCCTCTCTGAAGCGAGGAAAAAGGTCGCGAAATCGCTTGTAGAGGGAAGTGCCCTTGTGTTTGAGTAATACGTTTAATGCTGCAAGGAATCCAATTTCAGAAGCGACAACCAGACAGGGAAAGCATATCAACTGAGCAGCAAGGCAAATCTTAGACAGGATTGACAAGATTAACAGGATGTTAAAAGCCTTTTATCCGATTTTTATCCTGCCTGTGGCCTTTAGGCTATACATCCTGTCAAAAAAGATTTAGCGAGGCAATGCCTCAGACCAGCAAGGCATGAATCATTCAAAAAGCCAAAGGCGTCTCTCGCAAAGCCGCCAAGGGCGCAAAGTAAATCTTCACATCCTGTCTTAAACCCGAATGATTTGCCGTTCTTTGCGCCTTTGCGCGAAAATCTCTTTGCTTTTGATTCAATTCAAAAACTTGACTCAAAATTCAAGATGTGACAAAGTATAAGGATCTTTAAGGAGGAAAAAACTATGAAACTTTGTTTCCCGGTACAGCAGGACAATGGGATCGAAAGCACGGTCTTCGGCCACTTCGGGTCGGCGCCCGCTTTTGTCGTCGTCGATTCTGAGACGAATGATGTAACCACAATCCATAATAGGGACCAGCACCATACACACGGGGCATGCAATCCGATAAAAGCGCTCGACAACAACAAGGTTGATGCCGTCGTGGTGGGAGGCATCGGCGCCGGAGCGCTCACCAGACTCAACCAGTCGGGGATCAAGGTCTACCGGGCCCAGTCCGAGACCATAGGAGAGAATATTGTTCTCTTCGCCACCAGTAATCTTCCGGAACTCACGGTCCAGGGATGCTGTGGCGGACACAGTACAGATGGTGCGTGCGCCCATTAAGGGCACACCACTTCGGAAAGCATCGGCGCAACGAGCATCGTATCCTTGAAGTTTTCCCGTGAAAGCCCTGCATGCCGTGCAGGGCTTTCACGCTTTTTCTAAATAATATTGTTATGAAAGACAGCTTTCTATTGTCGTAACTATTCTCGTACGTCCCACCTTGACACCGTCAGACTTGCCTGCTAGACTTTCCAAAGTTCATGGATGCTTACCTGCAAAAAGAAGCTACTCTGATATATTTTTGCAACTTTCAGAAGCAGCGTGCGGGCTCATTTAAGCGTCGTTGTTAAATAAAAACTGAATAGCGGCTGCTCGCGATGGCAGCCGAACCAAAGGTCTTGATGCCTTTCTGGACGGGATGTGTTCAGCACACCCTGCAGAAAGGCTTTTCTTTTTTTCGGCCCGGAAGTTTCCCCCCCCTACGGCAGGAGTATTGATCTCAGAGTCTGATAACGGGGTGTGCTGATGTGTCAGCTCCTTTGCTCCCCGAGATCCGGGGAGTGGTTTCGCTATCGCTTCTCTCCAGAGGAGAAGTGCGGATTCATATTCATCGGGTCAGTTTATTTTATACCAGGAGGAAGGAGGTGGGCCGGTTTCAGCATAGTGCGAAACAGATAGGCAGTACCGCATGAGAAGCTTTTTGTCACACAGGAGCAGTTAATCTCAGATAAATAAAAGGGGGTTACACGCATCATGAAAAAGATTTTCGCGGTAGGTACTGTTTTTGCTCTCGTAATGGCATTCGGGCTCTTTACCGCCGATGCCGGCAAGCCGGACAAAACCGTCGAGACGAAATGCACTGACGGCCGTGACAACGACGGCGACGGCCTGATCGACTGTCAGGACCCGGATTGCCAGCCAACTGCCGACTGCATAGGTGGCGGCGCCAACCTCGTCTTTACCCAGGGCAGGTTCGGCGAATATTGCACGGACCCGTCGAGCTGGGTCAGAGGCGGCTATCAGGTCGGCATCTGGCCGACGAACGTGCCCTTCAAGGCCCAGGCTGTCGACAAGAACGGATATAAGGTAAACGCAACGTTTAACTATTCTATAGCCACCGGAAGCGGTATCATGGATCTGGCAGACGCGAGCGACCTCGTTTACCAGGCCGCGCCTCCCACGCCTGAAGGCAAGGCCTATCCCTATACCGTGACCGTTGATGGTGTATCGGCGAGCAATTCCGTCTACCGGGACCCTGCGACGTGCGACAGCTGCCATTCAACGCCTCCCGGGCATATCGCGAATTCCAGCACCTGGGGCAAGTGCCACGACTGCCACAACCTGGGCGTGGTGATGCATACCCATGCCGTGCAAAGCGCAAGGATCGGCGATACCGACTGCTATGCATGCCATCCTACGGGCTGCTACAACACCGATGCCCACAACAGGCTGGGCCTCTGGTGCACCGATTGCCACGGCATGCTGTCCGACGTCTTGAACGGCACCTTCAAGATATCGGGCCAGGCCGGCAAACCGCTCTGCGCCGACTGTCACGACCGGGAGCACAGCGAACCGACGCGGGGCGTGCTGTATGCCGAGTCGACGATGCACGGCGGCATGCTCTGCGCAAGCTGCCACAATGCGCCTCATCGCGTGGAGAAGCCGACGATGGCATGCACGGATTGCCACACCACGCAGGCGAACGATCCCAAGATGGGACCGGACTGCGGCAGCTGCCATAAGTCGAATGTTGATCCACACCTCGTGAACACAGCGAAGTAAGGTTCTCGCTATCAGGATGGGCGGAGAGAGTCGATTCTCTCCGCCCCTTTTTTTGTCATCGGTGATACTCACTTGAAATTCGTGAAGACCCGGTTCTGCTCGATGTTTTCGTTCCACGCAGGGTAATTACCCGGTATGCGTTGCGTCCCCGGGGCCTCACGCCGAAAGAGCACACGACGTCCGGCAGCCCTCCCCCCTTCCCCGCAGCTGATCACATTTCCCTGGTTTTGGAAAAAGCAAAAGTATGCTATAATTAAGCCAAAGACTATAGAGGACTAAAATAATCCTTATTAATTACGACGGCTACTCGCGGCAATACGGTGAGTGCTCCCCACGGGGATGGCTCATACTACCAATGGAGTATATATAAAGGAGGAAATAATGACAGCACTCGAGATAGCGAGGAAAATGGAGACCGATGCAATCAAGTTTTATAACGAGGCTGCGGGGAAGACGGCGTATCCGGCAGGCAAAAAAATGTTCCAGACCATCGCGAATGACGAGAAACGGCATCTCGAAATGATATCTCAGCTCATTAAGGGACTGGAAATAACGATCCAGGATGTCAGCCCCATGAAGAACGTGAAGACCGTCTTCGAGTCGATGAAAGACGAGATGATGGCCAAGGTGGAGGCGTCCACGGACGAGCTCGAAGCATTCACCGTCGCAATGAAGATGGAGCAGGAGGGCAAGGAATTTTACCGGAAGGCTCTTTCAGAAGCGAAAACAGACAAGGAAAAGGCATTGTTCGAACGGCTCATGGAAGATGAGAAACAGCACTACCAGATTTTTGCGAATACCCATCAGTTTCTTTCCGATACCGGCAACTGGTTTATGTGGGAGGAGCACAGCATCGTCGAGGGGTAATGTCCCCGGATGTGCCGTGCGACTGGTCGTGGGGCTGCCGCACGAGACCGGCAAGGGGGTTGCCTTCTCCCCGGTGTCTCCGGTGCGGATGGGAGACAACGCAGCAAGTCAGCAAGGGGAAAGGAGACGCATCATGGCATACACAAACGTGGCACTGAAGGAGAAGATAACTGAAATGTATCCGGAAATCGAAGGCCATGCCGTTTCCGTGGGCCTCGATTTCAGCGAGGAAAAAAACGCCTACATCGTGCGATTCAAGCGCGGTAATCAGGAGTTGATCACGCACCTCGAGAAGAGGGACGCCGATGAATGCATGAAGGGGATCAAGTGCGTGTACCTCGGCGTGCAAGTCACGCAGTTCATCAAAAACTTCGAGGCGCGGGAAGAATACGGCAGGAAGATCGCATGAGCGAAAAAGTGAACATACAAATCATATTCTACAGCATGTACGGCCACGTGTATCGCCTGGCCGAAGCTGTAGCAGAGGGCGCCCGCTCTGTCCCGGGGACCGCCGTTGCCCTCTACCAGGTTCCTGAACTCATTCCACAGAAAGCCCTCGAGGAGTCGGGCGCTTTGGAAGCCAGGAAAGGCTTTGCGAACATACCCGTTGCCCGGCCGGACCAGATGGCAGAGGCCGACGCGGTCATTTTCGGAACGCCAACGCGGTTCGGGAACATGTGCGGTCAGATGAGGAACTTTCTCGATCAGACGAGCAAGCTCTGGATGGAAGGCTCGTTGATCGGGACGGTCGGCAGCGTGTTCACCTCGACGGCAACGCAGCACGGCGGACAGGAGACGACGATCACGAGTTTCCACTCGACGCTGCTCCACCAGGGTATGGTCATCGTCGGGGTCCCTTATTCGGAAGCGCGCCAAATGACCATCGGAGAAATGAGCGGCGGATCTCCCTATGGTGCGTCGACGATCACCGGTGGTGACGGATCGCGCATGCCCTCGGAGAATGAGCTTGCCATTGCCCGTTTTCAGGGCAAGCACGTGGCTGAGATCGCGAAGAAACTGAAGGGGCGTTCCTGAAGATACTCATTTCCTCATCCCTGCTGCGCCGCATGGTGGATGGTGCCGGTAAGGGGGCTGATGAACGGCCCACCGGCAGGGAAGAGCAATCCGTTCAGAGTGCTACGACACGGTCCCTGCCCTGCTCCTTGGCTCGGTAGAGCGCGTTGTCCGCCCTTGAGATCAGCGAGTCGATGTTGATATCCTCCTTGTTTAATACCGTTGCGCCGGCGCTGACCGTGGCGCTGACTTCCGTGGTACCTTCCGTAATCGTCTTGATCCTTATAATTCCGCATATTCTCTCTGCAAGTTCTATCGTGGCGTCGAAGGAAAACTCGGGGCAGATGACGAGGAACTCTTCGCCGCCGAATCGTCCGACGAGATCGTATTCCCGGAGGTTCGCCCGAATCCTGCGGGCGATTGTTTTCAATACCGCATCGCCGAAGGCGTGTCCGTGCGTGTCGTTCACCTGCTTAAAGTGGTCTATGTCGATCATGATGACGCCCAGCGGTTTCTCCGAGCGCTTCGTTTTCTTAATCTCCTCCTTCAATCTCTCGACGATGTAACGCCTGTTCCGCAGGCCCGTCAACTCGTCGGTGATCGAAATTTCCCGGAGCTGCTCCTGCGCGGCGTCCAGTTTCCTGACGAGCTGCCGCGCCATGAGATAGGACGTTCCCAACAGGAGCCCCAGGGTGATGGTGGAGAGGGAAAGGATGATCACCTTGTTCGTTTTCATGGTCTGGTCCAGTTCCCGCAGGGGGATGCTGACGCTGATACCGCCGCGGATGTCGCCGAGTTTGTACCCCAGTGACGCATGGCACCGGAGGCACGGTTGCTCGATGAATAAGGGCTTCATATACCGTAACGCCGGCTGCTCGGCTTTTCTGTCTATTTCCCAGACCTCTCTTTTTCCGTGCTCAAATTCCAGGAGTGCCTTCTCCTCAAACCGGTCCGGGGCATTGTCCGGGTTGATCAATTTCAGACTGGTGATATTGAACTTCACGCCGCTCTTGCTGTTGGTCAGGTCTGATATCTCGCCGGTCATCGCCGCGGGATTCCGGAGCGTCAGCACTCTGCCGTCTTCGCATCGCACATCAGGTTCAACCCCGATTTTCCGGAGATAGGGGTTTGTCTTGACATCGCCTTTTTTCTCGACGTAGACGCCGCCGTAATGGGCGTTCCAGGAGCGCGTTGTCACGATCAGGTCGAAATACGACGCAGCCTGGTTCCTGGCGGTTCGGAGCAGGAGATTGTTGGTCCGCAAATAGATGCCCAGGTAGATGGCGGTGATGAAGAGGAGGATGATCAGGCTGAGGTTGATGAGAAAGACCTTGACGGGTTTGAAGTACTTGAAGTATTTGAAAAGCTCCGGTTGCATGAACTGATTATAACAGAATTTGAGCATTTTTTATATCTGGAAACTTCTGTGTCAGGTGAAGGAACTATTTGCGACGGGAGACTCTTGAGAAGCCGCCAATTTCTGAATTAGTAAGACGATGGTGGGAGATAAATAGCGGAGGTATAGTGCGTTCTTTTCCGCGCACGGATACTCTATAAGAGTAGTACTTCAACGAATAAGTATCTCTTCCGGCTTTTTTTATTCATCTGCTGGTACGAACCAGTTTGAAGTAGTACCCCAATAGTCTCCGTCATGGCAAGCAATGGTACAATTAAGGGGGAAAAGATAAGCCGTATAGGGGGACTGTGAGCTCATCGTTCCGTACTGGTCAGCGCCGGCTGTATTGTGCTGATAGCCAAGCTCCTCGTGGGTCATTCCCCACGGACTGTTTGTTCCGTGAACGTTGTGACATGCAGTGCAGCTTATACCGGAGGCTATTGAATCTCGATAATTCCAAGTCCATATCCCCAAATGAAACCAGTGAAGATTCATCTTGGGAGGGCCATACCACCAGGCGTTGTCGTCATCATACGGTTTTAAGCTTCCCTGGCCGGTTTTGTCGCGGAAGAGCGTCTGTATAGAGGATATGTAATACGGAGGACTGTACGAAGTAACCGTTTTGTTTGTCTCGGTTGTGTCTATAAGTGGAGGATCATCTCCTGCTGTCGTCGTAATTGTAAGGACGGCAGCGGTTATGTTCGTTATGAGAAGCGGGCCTTGATTCGCAACATCTGTCGCATTGGTGTTTACCCAATTTCCCACATTGAAACTATCCGTAAGGAAACTGCCGCTCACCCTGGTGATCGTGTTCGCCGTGTCGTCGAATGTAATAGTCGTCGGATCCGAAGAACGACGAGGCCCATACGGATAATCGTAATTGCCTCCCCTCATTACGCCAAGGATAGCTTCCTTTGCCGCTGCCGGATAGGTAGTATGGCAGTTGAAACAAAGCTCGTAGTCGCTCTCTTTATATCGATCCGGTTGTGGGAATGTCATATTTAACGACAGAATTCCTACGTTAACCGACCCATGCCCGTTTGTATGGCATCCTGTATTATTGCTCCCGTTTCCGAGGCAGGTAAGCCCTTTTGTGGCATGACCATACGTTTTGGTATTCCAGGCAACATCAATTCTCTTGCCGTCTCTATACAGCCCTGCTCCAATCGTTGCGCCGTCGGAAAAGGGACTGTCATTGCCGGACGCGCCGTCCGCATCATGGCAGCTCAGGCAGAAGGGCTCCAGGGTGGAAGGATCGAGAGGATTGTATATGATGCTGGCGCCGGTATCGGCATTCTTTAAACGCACTACTCCGCTCATGTGGCTGGTCTGGTCATGGCAGACTTCGCACTGCGCCGTCGTGGGGTCGGCCGAGCCGGCGATATGGTGTGACCGGTTGCCGGTGTTGGCGCCGAAATCCCCCTGGGCGCCCACGATCTGCCGTCGTGTCGCCGTAGCGACGAGGTGGCAGTCAGTGCACTCCGTGAGCGATCCTGCGGCGTCGGAGGTGTGCGAGGTGATGGAGTCCGGCCCTTCGTCCGGGCTGCAGCCAGAGAATGTTATGGAGATAAGCAAAAATGTTGACCAGAGAATGCTGACCTTCATGGTTTATCTCCCGTACACAGTTGATGCTCTTCATTACCGTCCTGATCGTACCTACTCAACGTGTGTACTTACGGCATCGCGTACTTTCCACGTTCCGATGAGCCTGAAGCGGCTCTGGCTAATGGGGATGCCGCTTGTGGCAGACAACACAGTTATTTCCCGGAATCCCTCCGGACCCGAGGTGGCACGACGAACAGTGGTTTACACTCCAGTTCCCCCGGTGGCTGCGGGGTGCCGTCTCGTTATGGCAGCGGACGCAGTAGTCCTGCCGGTGGCACGTGAGGCACCGTTCGCGGTCCCCGGCTGCCATGAAGCCGTGGCTCAGCGTACGCCAGGTGTTCGTATGGTCCCGCGGTGCCGTGGTGTTGTGGCATTCGATGCAGTCGTTCTTCACGTGGCAGGCCGCACAGTCACTGCCGGTTCCGCGCCCCAGGTCCGCAGAGGCCCCGTGATACTGGATCCAGTTCGCGTCATGAGAGTGCGGTTTTGGGAACGGTACTTTCTTTGTTCCCCTTCCCCTGCCGGCGCCTGGTGCGCCCGAAGATCCGGCGGACACCCCGATCAGGAGGAGTACCAGCACGCAGCCGATGAGTACGGTGGAGAGCAGAGCTCCTGAATGCCGGTTAAAAGTCATAGCCCATCCCGATCTTGAGGGAATGATAGTTCTCGATGCTATCTTCATATTCATACCGCGCTCTGACGGAAAGCGCAGCACTGAGCGGCATCTTGCCGTTTACATAAAATGTCCTAACCGCTTCCCGTTCTCCGAGCTGGAAATAGTAATCGTACTTGTAGAGGCTGAAATAGGTTCCTACGTTAATTGTAGCACTTTTCTTGTCCTTCTTCCGGCGATATCGGGCGTCGAAGCCAGCAGCGGCATACTCTCTGTCGCTCGTCTCCCAGGACTCCCCGATGAGGGAAAGGGAAAGCCCATCATAAAAAACATCCATAGCATCGAATACGACAAAGGCGCGCTGGTATTCCCGGTTGAACGCGCTTTCCACCTGGTTGTTGATGAGCTCACGAGCAAAATAGCCGAGGTCGATAGCAAAACGAGGGCCGAGAAATTTCCGGATTTTAACATCGATACTCTGAAAGGGGTCGGACTGTCCGAGCACATCATAATAGGAGGCTAGTTCATTGGACAGCTCGTTCTGGGTCCGGAACTGCCTGAAATAGGTCAGGTTGAATTCCATGTCCATCGAAGGAAAGGCTTTGATCGCCCGTGCCTTCACGTCCCGTGATTCGCCGTTGACATGCCGCAGCGCGGCCATGGCCCGCAGGAAGGGGCTGAAGTGCTGCCTTATCTTGATGGAGGTGAGATCGTCCTCCTGGTCGGTGGCCAGAGCGGACTCTCTCTTGTCCCGGGCGTACAGGTAGTCAACGCTGAGCCGTGTTTTTCTGAAAGGGAAGTAGTCGAGACCTGCCCCGGCGAGGGTATCGGACCCCCAATCATCATCGAGTTCATGGAAATGGACGGCAGTGCCTCCATAGACGGTGAGGTTCAACCTTCGGGTGACCGCCATGTCCGCTGCTATGCCGTCGAAAAAGACGGGTTCATCCCTGGTGCCGGACTGCCGCCCGATCCGCAGCTGCGTAAGAGCGGGCAGAAGGTAGTTCATGTCCACATGGGCTTCGTAGAGGTAGCCGCTCCACCAGGTGTCGCGGGCGTCACTGATGTCCTCGAAGGGGAAAAAATCGCGGTGGTCCTGGTCTCCGTCGAGGTCCTGCGCGGACGTTGCCAGGAAGTGAATTTCGTATGTGCTTTCCCGTGGTGTTGCATAGTCGATGCGGAGTTGCTCCAGAAGGTCGTGGTCGTTCACCTGATCTCCGGAGAGTCTCGTTGTCCGGTACCGGTAGTGTGTTGAGAACGTACCCGTGAGGAAGGATGCAGGGGGAGACTGATCGAGCGTGTCCGCGGCAGATGCGCCGGCGCACCGCGCAGGTGTTGCCCAGAACAAGCACACGAAAAACATGGTCATTGAAGCGAGCAGCCTTGAACAGGACAGCCCGCCCCTCTGAAAAAGCGTGGTGCTCAAGCGTTTCAAAATACAGCCCCCCCTGAAATGCTCAATATGATGATAGTATGGTGAAATAAAAAAGTCAACCAATTTGCGTTTCGGCAGCACAGGCTGGGAGAGCATGCAGTTTCGTAACTTGGAAACCCCTGTGTTGTTTGGACCAACAATTTTTCATGTTGATTTGATGGGCCGATCTATTATACAATAGTCATTATGAAACGATTTTCATACATCATTCTCATTGCATTGGGTGTCATCGGTGTTGCCGCGCCCCTGGTGACGGCCGAAGAAAAGCCCTGCCTGGCCTGTCACAAAAAACTGGCTGCGGGGAAAATACAGCATGCCGCCGTTGCGATGGGTTGCTCCACCTGCCACGTGAAACCCCACGAGAAAGAAAAGCCGGTGCTCTCCCTCATGGTTGATCCGCCTGCCCTCTGCTTTAACTGCCATGACAAAAAAATCGTTGCCGGAAAAGTGCAACATACTGCCGTGAAAGCAGGAATGTGCACTTCCTGCCATAATCCGCATTCTTCAGATAACAAAAAACTTCTCAAGGCTCAGGCTCCCGGCCTGTGTTATACGTGCCACGACAAGAAGATGTTCGCGAAGAAACACCAGCACTCCGCCGTTGCGGCCGGTATGTGTATGTCCTGCCACAATCCGCACGCCTCCGATCATGAGAAGGCCCTCGTGAGTCAACCGCCGGAACTGTGTTATACGTGCCACGACAAGGGGATGTTCGCGAAGAAACACCAGCATTCCGCCGTTGCGGCCGGTATGTGTATGTCCTGCCACAATCCGCACGCCTCCGATCATGAGAAGGCCCTCGTGAGTCAACCGCCGGAACTGTGCTATACTTGCCATGATAAGGGAATGTTTACGAAACAGGTACCTCACGGGCCGGCTGCGTCAGGTATGTGCACCCATTGCCACAACCCGCACGCGGCTGATACCCCGTTTCAGCTTCCGCAGCCCATACATGATCTCTGCGTAACGTGCCACGCCGGGGCAAGCATCGGGAATGGCGTGCATGTCGTGCGGGGCTTCAGGTCTGCGGGCCATCCGATGCGCGGAAAAAAAGATCCGCTGCGAAAAGGGCGCGAATTTGCCTGCTCGAGTTGTCATGATCCCCACAGTTCGGCGTGGCCGAAACTGTTTCGTTATAAGGCGACATCCGCTTTTTCGCTCTGCCAGTACTGTCATAAAAAGTAGGGTGGAGGGTGCATTTCCACGTGATGAAGAGGCGGCGATTGCGGCCTTTGTTCAGGCAGATCAGAGACATATAATGCGCAGCGAGCACCGCGGCCAGGAGACAGGTAGTTCAGAAGGCCTATGACATGAATACATTTACTTTCCATAAGAGTATTGCCTCCCCGGCATGTCGAATGCAACGGTCTGGCGTTTTTGTAAGATGTGTTGTCCCCATCAGCGCGCTCCTCCTGGCAGCATCGTGTGGCCCGCAGATCCAGGAGATGACGAAGCCAGGGACGTCCCTCGTCTGGCCGGCGTCACCTGATAGGCCGAGGATACAGTATGTCGGAGCACTGAGGAGTGGCCGTGACGTCGGAGCGGGGAACATCGCAGAGGCACTCGTAAAACCGTACGGTGTAGCCGTGGACAGAAAAGGCAGGATATTCGTTACGGGAAAAGAAAAGGTGATGTTCTTTGACGGGACGAATTCTGCCGTTGGTTATCTCGGGGACAAGCCCGGAAAAGGAAAGCTGACGGAGCCCATCGGCATCGCGGTCAGCAGAGACGGCAGGATCTTCGTGTCCGACGGCGCCGCCCGAAAGGTGTTCGTCTATACACGAAAGGGGGCCGTTGCAGGCGTTATCGGCCGTGCCGGCGAATTCGATACGCCCTGCGGCATAGCGCTGGACGAACGGGCCGGGAGGATATACGTCGTCGATAGCAAAAAACACCGGGTGCGTGTCTATACCCTGAAACGGTACAAGTATGTTCGCACAATCGGTTCCCGGGGCATCGGGGGGAAGGGAACGTTCAATTTTCCGACAAACGCCGCCGTCGACTCCCGGGGCAACCTGTACGTCGTGGATACGGGTAATTTCAGGGTGAAGGTTTTTAACAAGAACGGCGACTACCTGCGGAGCATAGGCAGGCTCGGCGATGTGCCCGGCTCTTTTGCCCGGCCGAAGGGCATTACCGTCGACTCGGAAGGGCATATTTACGTGGTCGATTCGGCATTTCAGAATGTTCAGATATTCGACGCGAAGGGATCACTGCTGCTCTCCTTCGGGAGTGGCGGATGGGGCCCCGGGTACTTTACCCTCCCGGCGGGCATGGGCATTGATTCCCAGGACAGGATCTATGTCGTTGACCAGTGGCCCGGCACGGTCCAGATCTTTCAGTACCTGGGGAAGAAGTACAAACAGCGGAAGGCAAAGGCGGCTAAAAAAAGGACGAGGAGCGTGGTACGGTGATGATGCGGGCCTTCGTGACCCTTCTGTTTTTTGTCGTCATGCTTACGGCCCCGGCGGCCTTTGCCGGGCTCGCTGGCTCAAAGCATGACCTCACGCGTGACACAAAAAAAGTCTACACCCACGAAAGCGGGGCTGTCTGTGCCTTTTGTCACGTTCCCCACGGCGGGGCCGGCACTGCGCAAAGGCCTCTCTGGGCAAAAAGACAGAAGACCAGGGTAAAAGATCGACATTACTCGTTGTATGCATGGCGAGCCGTATCAGGGAAAAATGCCGAGAACAGGCCGGGTGCAGGATCGTTGAACTGCCTGTCCTGCCATGACGGAACGATCGGGCGCACGATGAGCTACAATAACAGGGCACAGGTAACAACCTATACGATGAGTGTTGCGGGCCCCCTCCCTGGTCCGTACGACCCGTCTGTCGGTCCGAGACAGGAACCGGGTATCTTTGCCGACCACCCCGTAAACATTCCGTATCGTGCGGGACATGCGGGGCTTGCCTCCTTGAAAAAAGTCAAGGGTGAAGCGATACCCTTTTCAGGAAGAGACGGGGACCAGGTTGAATGCGCCTCGTGCCATAACCCGCATACGTCGGGGAATGATTTTCTTCTTGAGAAACCCGAGGTGAAACTCTGTGGAGCCTGCCATGCCGGGAGGTCCACGGGCAAGCACGTCCTGGCCGGATTCGGCTTTGGAGGCAGCCATCCCATCGGGAAAAAAGCTGATCCCCTGAGAAAAGGGAGGAAACTTTCATGCACGACCTGCCATAACCCTCACGCCTCGGATGTGGCGCCGCAGCACGGAGATGATACGCTCACCATCGACAGCCTGTGTCTGAAGTGTCATGAGAAAATCATGGTTCGTGATCCCGGAAGGTGAGGACCCCCGTTGGATTCGCGTGTTCACGTTCGATAGTCCCCGTGCGCTGTTTCTGATCCATGGCGAAATTGTGCGGGCTGTTTTCTTGAACAATTCTATTAAGAGGGCCAAATCGGTAATGGTTCGATCTGCGCAGGGAGCCGGGTATGCGTGATGACAGTAAGGTCGTTGCCAGGTATAACGACGGGCAACTCTTGAAAGGCTACATACGGGATTTTACCGGACATGGAGATACCGTCGTTGTCGAGGAAGCGGCGACAGGGAAGGGCCGTACCGTGTACCTTGATGAGCTTAAAGCATTGTTTTACGTCAAGTCCTTTGAGGGATCACAAAATCACCGCGACAGAAAGATCTATAGGGCAGGACAGAAAAAGGGCCGCAAGGTATATATACAATTTTCCGATCGCGAAAAAACGATGGGTTTCCTTGAGGCGGATGTTCCGCCGGAGAAGCTCACTGCCTTTCTCAAGCCCGACGGCAAGACCAAGGGGTTCTTTCTCATCCCCGCTGATCAGGAAGGAAATAACACGAGGGTTTTCGCCGTTTGGCGGTCTGTGGCTGATATCACGACAGCACCCTGAGCGGAATAGATTAGGAAAGAGTAGTCAGTAGACAGCAAACAGTAAACAGGAGACAGAAGACAGGAAACAGGTGGTGGTTGCCTCTCTGGCGGCCGTAATCAAGCGTCTGCGTCCGTGAGGGGCAAAAATATCTTAAATGCTGTTCCCTTCCCCGGTGTGCTTTCCGCAGTGATGTAACCGTTGTGCTGCTTCATGATCCCATACGCAATGGCGAGCGAGAGGCCGGTCCCTTCGCCGGTCTCCTTTGTCGAGAAAAAGGGCTGGAAGACGTTCTCTGTTGTCTGTTCGTCCATGCCGATACCGGAATCGGTAACCGTAATGACGGCAAATGATCCATGGGTGCCGTATCCGTGCTGCTTGATAAAGGCATCGTCCATCTCATATCGCCCGGTTTTCAGCGTCAATCGTCCGCCATCGGGCATGGCCTCGTACGCATTGGCGGCAAGTCCCAGGAGGACTTCTTCGATCTGATCGCTATCGGCCATCACCGTCAATGCCTCATCGGTAAGCTCGGTTTTTACGTCGATGGCCGTCCCCATCGGCTGCGGAAACAGCCGGACCGCATTCCTGATGATGTTGTGAAGGGCGACGGATTTCGGATGAATCATCTGCTTCCTGCTGAACGTAAGAAGGCCGAGGGTAAGTTTTTTTAATTTTTTTGATGCTTCCAGGATCAGGTCGACGTAGTGTCGCAACGGTTCGTGATCCTTGACTTCGTTCTGGAGGATGCTTCCGTAACCGGTCACTGCCGTCAGAATGTTGTTGAAATCGTGGGCGATACCCCCGGCCAGTTGTCCGATCGCCTCCATTTTTCGTATTTGCATGAGCTGATCCTCAAACTTCTTGCGCTCCGTCACATCGCGCACGACTTCTATGCCCGCGATAATGCGCCCCGCAGAATCCCGGAGCGGCGACGTGGTGACCTCGAGGTCGCGTATCTGGTCCCCTTTCATGGCCGTTCTTTCCATCATATGGACGCCGCCGTCGTTCAGCGACAAGGTGAGCGAGCAGTTTTCGCATTTACAATCGCGGTTTCTGAAGGCGTTGTAGCAGAATTCTCCCGAGTGCTGCCCCATAAAATCTTCGTGAATGCGGTTCTGATAGAGAACCCTGAAATCAGAATTGAGTATGCAGATGCCGTCGCCGATGGCCTCGATCACAGAATCCGACCGGGCCTTTGCGTCTTCCGCTTTTTTAAGGGCGGCGTTGAGTGCCATCTCTGCTTTTTTTCGGCGGTCAAGTTCCTGGTGGGTAATAACAGAGTATAGAAAATAGGTGAAGGTCAGGGGAAAGAGGATCTCGAGATAGTCTTCGTAGCGATCGAAGTAGTCGGTGATGTGTGCGTGCTCCAGGACGTTCGCCACACCGACGACGGCATATATCGCGAGAGCGAAAACAAAGAGAAACCGGGAAACGGGAGCGATGACCTCCGAGGGAATGCGAAGGGCGACGGCCACGGCGAGGGTAAAACCGACGGCAGAGACGACATCGAAAAAGGAGACGGCGATTTCATGCATGCTCGCTCTCCTGCGTGGTTGCCGGCGATGCACGCATTGACCTGGCGCTGATGAAGAATAACAGGCCGGCAGCGGCATAGCTGCAGTGCTCAAGGAGGTTGAAGAACACATGCCACCCAATGCCTTCAAGGATTGTGAACAGATAGCCTGAGATAATACAAAAGAAGGCCGTGTAGAGAAATCGGAAGCGGGGCATTTCCTTTTTCATGAAGATCAGGCGAATGAGAAGAACGGAAACAAAACCGGAAATGAGGTTTATGATTTCGCTTTCCTGGAACAATGCTTTCTCCTTACGTTAGAATGATTTAGAATAGTACCGGGACAGTGCTTTCTGCAACAAATATATCATATTTAGCCCCCTTTGTCAGTTGTCGGCGCCGCGTTGAGCGATGCCTCTTCATGGTTGTTGGTTCAGCTGATACCCTGAGGAGTGATTGAAAAAAAGGAATAGAATACCGTTAACGTTGACGCTGCGAATAGATCAGGAGCGAACGAAGCAGAGAGAATCTGTACTCACTGCACTGCAAGCCGAGCGTTTATCAAAGCAGGGATTCGTTATCCCGGCTATATCCTGCCTTCCGGTTTTTTCCGGGTCAACTCTTTGAGCAGATCCCACACCGTAGGGCCGCTCTCGCGAACGTTCCGCCCGCCGTCAGGCAGCGGGTCGGTTGTGGGATATTCTTCGTCCCTGACCTGTGGCTGGGCAGGCGCAGACAGCGCTGTCCTTGACTGCTTTCTCCGACGATAGGCGTCGAGGGATATAACCTTTGCATGGTGCGATTTATGTGCCTTCATGACCGTCTCCTTCCGCCCCGCCCGGCACCCCTTACCAATAATTATAGCAAAAACCAAAATAATTAGCAATGAGTTTTTCCACGCTTTTTCCCTCTTGAGCCGAGAATTTAGTTGTTTTTTTACAGGGCGTTAGGAGAATACTGCTGCTGCGTGTCTTGGAGAAGCGGAGAGCAGG
>DMKB01000028.1:0-5222 GCA_003454665.1 Nitrospiraceae bacterium
TCATACAGGTTTTGTTTGCCCTATCATATTTATCACACTCAGTAACAGCACTGACGGTCTGAATCGAAAAGGGCAAGCTTGTGTTTTCCCAATGCGAGGATGGAACATACGCTATCTCGGTAGCTCCGCCAAGACCATTATAGGCCGTCGTCACCAAATCTACAGGAAACGGCTTTGACTGTTTTACCCAGATCGTCCCCCCAGACGCCGTTGCAATGTCGGTTTTTCCGTCACCGTTAAAATCACCCGGCCATGTGTAATCAGCGCCACCCCACTTTGAAGCAGTGGTCGTCCAGACTTCTTTGGAAAATTTAGACCCATTAGAACGCCAGACCCAGGTAGTCCCTCCAGATGCCGTCGCAAGATCAGTTTTTCCGTCACCATTGAAATCTCCAGCCCATGCGTAACTCGCATTCCAATTACTATCGTAACTCCCCGGTGTGGGCATCCAATCTTCTATTATAAACGCAGCACCTGTTGAGCGTGCAACTCGTACTATAATAAATCCAGTCTGCCCAGAAGCAACAGCGATATCAGTCTTTCCATCTCCATTAAAATCACCAACAAACCACATAATGGTACCACCATTGTATGGTAACAAAGGAAAAGGAAAGCCATCGCTCCATTTCTCCTCAATAAATGAGGAACCATTTGAATGTTTTACCCAAAAAGTAGGCACATAACCGCAACCTAAAACGCAGAAGAGTTGTAATTTTACTGTTGCAATGTCGTCTTTCCCGTCTCCATCAAAATCTCCAATAAATGTGCGATTACTAGCTCCCCAAGTTGGCGCCGTAGTCGTCCACACTTCTTCTTCAAAAGAATAGCCAGTGGATCGCTTGACCCAGATGGTACCATCACCGCCGGATGTTGTTGAAATATCGCTTTTTCCATCGCCATTAAAATCACCGATTCTCACATAGGCAATTGTTCCACCCCAGTTACCGGCATTGGCTGTCCATGACTCGCTTACAAAAGAACTGCCTGTAGATTTTAGAACGTACAGTTTCATCGTCCAAGTGTATGCAATGTCGCTCTTCCCATCACCATTGAAATCTCCAACCCAGTAGTTGTAAGAACCGAAAGTTACATCTGCCCATCTTTCTTCAATAAATGAATCTCCTATGGAACGCTTAACCCAGACAGTAGACATGCAACCAATGATTCCGCATGCGCCGATCTTTACTGTAGCAATATCGTCATTTCCGTCACCATCAAAATCTCCTACATACGTGAGATTTGATGCGCCCCAATATGGTGCAGTCGTGGTCCATTCCTGTTCCTCTAAGCCGTTTTCTTCCGCGCTATGCATGAGTTCAATCGCCGGCAGGGTAGATCCGGCTATAACCGTGTTATCTCCGTCCAGAGCATAGTCCTTTCCAAACTGCTGCACGCTCATAAGGACAGACCGTCCCGTACTTACGCTGTAGTCAGGATCCGGCGTATTTGGATCCGTATCATACTGTAATTTGTATGCCCGTACCGGATTACCATTGGCTACCAATTCAATAGTCTTGAGCCGATACGCGGTCTTGACATCGAAATTAGCAGTGCTCATTATGGGAGCATCGTCGCGGCTCTCCAAATGGAATTTTACATAGTTAGTCGGATCTATTGCTCCGTTGCCGGTGTAGTCTATACGATCTAGGTATATCTGCCCTAGATCTTTAGAATACGTAAATGTCATGAAATTGCCGCTGGTATCCACAACCTGATCAAGGCACCATTTAAAAATCCTCGTCGGATCACTCGGATCATGCTGCCGATATTCAGTCTCTTGTCCATAAAGGTAACGCATGCCGATTTTATCGGTCACTTCCCAATAGAATAATCCATCCGTAGAAGAGAGCTTTTTTATCCTGTAAAAGCCTCCTTCAATCCTCGCCCCATATTCATCATTGCCTATGTTAATAAGATCGATCGTCGCGCCTGACATGCGCAAAACAAAATCATCTGCGTCATAATCAACGCCGAACTTCGTTCGCCGTTCAATTGAGCCGACCTCCAGATCCCAACCGACACCGAGCCATCCGTTCCGGCTGGGACTGCGGTAGATCAGTGCAAATCCGGGCTGCACTCCTTGCCGACCGGGCGGCACTTCGATAGGAATACGGTAGCCCATCACTCCCGTGAACAAATCAGGCATTACCGTGCCGCCGGGCGTCGGCATGTCGGGTTTCACATTAGCCAGTGCCTGATTATTAAAACTGAAAAAGGCGAACAGTAAAACGGAAATCATGAGAAAAGAAAAACTTAAGACAAAACGCGGTGCAGCTCTTTTTATTGCTTTTGAGATGGTCAGTTTTGTGCGCATTTCATTTCCCTCCGTTTTATAGAGATTTTAAAGCTGCCCCCTTATACCACAACACCCTTGCACGGCCATGTCAAGATGCAGCATAAAATAGTTTGAACAGCATAATATTTATGTGCGGCTAATTTGTAATTGCTCCAGGTTACGCTGTAGTCCAGCGAAGAAGAAAGAAGATATGCTTGTGAGATGCGAATTATGTAACGACAAGCACGAATCAGAATGAGCCCTGCTTAAGCCATTTTTTTGCTATTTTTTTTCATAGAAGGCAGATTCTGACGCAAAGTTAACCAGATTGAAGCTAAAATACTTATGCTTGATACGTGATTTCCGACAAACCGTTAAATTTGGTAAACCCATTATAATTGCCATTTTTCATCGTGGCCTTCGAAAATTTTAATTGCTTTAAATTCAATGGCGCGCTATCGATCTATACTTTTTTGAAAGATCAGGTTATGAGATGCAGTCGCAGCATGAGAGTGTTGTAGGGGGTGCTATAAGTAAGGTGCAAAAAATGCTATAATGCACTTCCGAGTTCATTTACAGATGCCTTACGGAGGTTCAATAACGACCGCAAAATCAAAAAATGTTTAATTGTAGAGTATGTACAAAAAACTTCAATTACCTATCTTTGCAACAACTTTACCTGATACAATCCAGTTGTGGATAACACCTACTTATCTGCAGTTCTAATAAGTCTAAACAGTTAACAATTATTGAATGAAATGTAGAATAACACCTTGCGAATAATTGGCTGTCTCTGCAGGCGAACGCCAGCTTTATTCATTTTTTGAGAACGCTGTTCGGTCGCTCTGAGCCCCTTTTCTCCCCTAAGGGGCTTAGGACCGACCTTCGAGGAAGTCCCGCCCATCCTCTGATTCTACGGGTCCACCTTCGAGGAAGTGCGAGTAGCGCCGATGGTCTGTGCTGGGATTTCCAGCTCTTGCGGTCGCGCCGCGGCGTCGACCCGCCCACGTACAAAAGAGGTATTCCTTAGCCCGAGTCATGGCCACGTATAGGATTCGACGCTCTTCGCTTAGGTCAGAGTTCGGGCGGGGTACAAGGCCGTCTTCGACGCCAACAACGATGGTAGCGCGGACGGTAAGACCCTTTGACATGCCCATCGTCATTATACGAACACCATCGCTCTGTGACTGAGCGAGATCCTTCCCTAGCGGTTCTATCTGCCCCAAATAGCGCCCAAGAGACTGCTCATCCTCAGCTATATTGTCCAGTTCTAGGAGAAGCTCTCGGAATTCTTTCGTAGGTGCGAGCTCGATGTTGTCGTCACCAGTAAGGCCGATAATCCAGTTTCCCCACCCCTCTTCGGGCTGTTCGTCGGGCAGCTCGTTCGCTTCGAGCCAGCGCAGGACTGCGTTCATTATTTCTTTTACCCTGCTCGCCGATGACGGTGCGATTGGAAACCCTTCCTCGTGTGCTGCGAGCAACTCATCGGCAAACGTCGCACCCTTCTGCTTGGCTCGATCATATATGTACTGGAAGAAGCTTTGCCNNTTGCCCCACCCCCCCGGTTAGCTGAAGAAGGCTTGCCCAAGCGATGGAGTCATTAGGGTTGACCAGCAGGCGTAGAAGCTCCAGATGCAGCCGGTTGCCCTTCTGCTCCAGAAGAACTAAAACATAGGACGGGTCCGAATACCGGATAGCCAGTCTTTCAAGCTCCTCGCGAATAGGCTTGCTGAATGTGCCGTTGTGGTCGGTTCTCATGAGGATCAGAATATCCTTCGGCTCGACCCCATTCTTTTCCACAAGCGCTCGAACGATCTCGGCGATTCCTTTCGCCTCCGACTTTTCTCCCCGAAAGCGAAGAAGAGCGACTTCCCCCTCTGGAGATTCAGGAAGAGCCTCGAGGACCGCTCGTTGCGTCGGCCGGTCGGGATCTCCCTGGATCACATAATTTGCCCATTCAATGATCCGTTTGCCACATCGCAACGTTACAGATAGCGAGTAGTCCATAGCCTGGGGATAGTCCCCGCGAAAGCGGCGGATGCCCTCTGGTGCCGCCCTTCGCCAGGAATAGATTGATTGGTCATCGTCGCCAATACCGATAATCGCACACCCCATCCTTTCGCTCAGCAGTTTTAGAACCTCTAGGTCGCAGGCGTTAAGATCCTGGTACTCGTCGACGAGCAAGAGGTCATAATCGAGGCCATCGAGATCATCATTATCATGGAGGGCGCGGCGAAGTGCGTAAGGCAGCTCTTCGAGAAGCGTATATACCAGGACTCGGCGATGCTCGTTCCAAGCACCTCGAAAACGGGTGCGGTCAGCTTCGCTGATCACGGTGTCTACCTCATTCGTGAGCGATTGCCAGTTTGACGCCATCTCCTGAAGGAGCTTGTCAAGGAGGCGTACCTGAACACCAGCCCTAGTTGCAAGTGTAGGACGAACAATGCTCTTTTTCTCCCAAGTGTCTGCAATGCGAAGCGGCTCCGGAAAGCCACCGGTACCAGGATTCCGAAGGAGGACAGAGATCGCGAACGAGTGAATCGTGCTAGGGCGTTCTGCAGCCCGCGAATGAACAGCGATTTTTTCGGCGAGTTCCGCTGTCGCAGCCCGCGTGAACGTGAGTATTCGCACGCGCAGTGAAGGATTTTCCCAGAGGAGTCTGTTGAGTAGTGCGACCATTGTTGTGCTCTTTCCAGTACCTGGACCGGCAAGCACACGTGCATGTAGTAAGGGGTTGTGACTGAGGATCGCCTGTTGAGCACGGGTGGGGTCGAATGGCATTGTTCGGCGCTTCCTATCAGCAATTACAAAATGTAATCTTCACATTTACAAACCATGTAACTACTGCAGCTTTCAGGAAGAAAGTTTCGCGAAATAAAATCTTCACATCGGGACGAAGTCAGTTTTTATTGCGGAACGCGCCGCTTGTAATACTGACAGAAAAGGG
>DMKB01000028.1:5243-8403 GCA_003454665.1 Nitrospiraceae bacterium
AACCCCCCCCCCAGATAAATTGATGTAGACGTCATAGCGAAACCTTACCGGCAATACAACTAGAACCGGTACGACAGCTCAAAATCAAAGGCTTCCTCTTCAAGACTGATCGTTGTTCCAAATAAACCGGTCAGTTGCTCCCTCATGGCATGCATATAAGCCATGGTGATCTCCCAGTGCCTGCCGAGACGGTAGGTAAAGCCTCCGGCAACACGGTCTTCGACAATGGCAGGAAAAGCGACGTTATTTTCAACATCTTCTTCTTTGATGGGCGATGAACTGTGGTTATAGCCAAGGCGAAAAGCAAATTTAGGAGTAATATCGAACTGAAAACCTGTAGCATACACCCATACGTCATCCCAACCGAAGGGAAGATCCGTCTCGGTCCCGCCCGTTCCTCCAAAAGCACCCTTTAATTTTACGACATCATAGGTGTCGGAATACTGTATCCACTTTACGTCCAGAGTCCAAAGGAAATTTCTGATTGGGCGAATAGCAATCCCTACAGCAGCCTGCTGCGGAAAATCCAACGACATAGTGTATATTCCATCCTGACTTGTCTGCCCAGTTTGGGAGACCACATCATTAGCTGAAAGTCTCCATTTAAAATCTGTAAAATATTGTTTGGAAGTATAAGAAGCGCCGACGCTGAATGTCGGTACCGGCGTATAGATGAATCCCACGGCTGCACCAAGTCCAAGAGCCCCCTGCATCTCACCGAGGTCAAAACCAAACAATTTAGCGCCACCGTTAGTAAAGTAGTGTTCAAACCCGAACGCCTGATAGTCCAGGTTCAAAGCAAAGCCCAAGGCCAGTTTTTCATTCTTCCAAGCAACGGTAGGGGCCATTTTCCAAAACTGATACTGAGACCAAATATGTGCTTGAGTACCTGCCCCAAACATTCCAGTATATGCAGCTACCGTATCATAGTCCACGCCCATGCCCGAAACGCCGTACATACCACCGCCGAAGAACAGGTCCTGCCGGTCGTCTGTCGGTGCTGTCCAGCCGATGGCAGGCACGAGATACCAGTTCGATCCACCACCGGACGTCCCATCGCCTGCAAACGACACCTCCCTACTGGGAAAGAACGTCTGGAAGCTGAAGTCCGTACGGGTGCCGATCATTGCCATGCCCGCGGGATTACTGACGGCCGTGGTAGCGTCGTAGGGCGCGGCGGTAGTGGCGCCGGCCATGCCCTGTTGATACGCGCCGATGGCCGAGAGCTGGTGTCCGTTTGTCGCGTAGAGTGATGTTGCCGAGATGGTGGTAAAGACGAGAATAAGAAACGATATGAGAATGGCTGTGTGAAAATCCCTTTTCATGCTTCTAACCCCCAGAGAAATGCAAAATGCACTGTCAACATATGATTGAGTCTTAAAAAAGCAAACCTTGCCACAGAGTACACAGAGAGCACAGAGTTAAGATCTTTAAAAGAATTCAGCTTTTCTCTGAGTCCTCGGTGACCTCTGTGGCTATAAAAAAACGGCTTTCGCCGTTTATTTCAGGTACTTATCAACAATAGCCGTCAGCTTCTCTTCAAGAGCCTTTGCCTTCTTTTCATCGATCGTAAGATACACCATCTGCTTGATCTGCTTGATCGACAGGAGCAGCGCCGGCTTGTCCACCTCGGTGTCCTCGATCTTCCGCGCGGCTTCATCGGCCTGCGTGCCGAGCACGTCGATCACCGCCTGTTTGAGCTCGGCATGGATCGTTTCCTGTGTTTCTTTCTTCGGGACCTCAGCGGTTATCGAGAGGTAATCCTGAGCGAGCAGTTTTTCAAGGATCTGTTCCGCGTTCGGATACCCTTTTGCCTTCTCCAGAAGCTGCGCGCCCGTGGACGAACAGTCGACCATTACGAGAAGTGAACGCTCCTCCATCTTCAGGTTTTTCGGCGTCTTCAGCTCATCCTTACCCAGGTCCGTAAGAATAATGATGCCTTGCCGGTAATCCATCTATTCGCCTTTCATAACGGTGATGATTTTGTGCACCAGCCTGACCGTGAGGAGCACGTAAATGGCCCCGAAGAAGAATATACACGCGACGATCAGGTCCTTGACTTCCTGCGTGAGGAGGGCATAAAAAGGAGTGGCAAGATAGCCGAAAAAGAACAATCCGATGAGCCGCGTAATAAGTTTCCAGGTCTTTCCCACAACGCCGCCGGGGACCGAGCTCCGGTAGTCTATTGCCTGCCAGAGCGCGATGAACATAATCACGATCGCGAAGCCCGATATCACGGTGAAAAGATCAAATTTTATCATAGTTAAGGAGACCCCCTATTCTGCGTAATTATTTCATAAAATTATGTTTTTGTCAAGTTTTTCATGGCGCTCCGCCCGCGGAAGAATTTCGGCGTTCAGCTTTTTTTGCCCCCCAGCACTTTACTGGCCGTGATGATCGCTTCGGCAAGTTTTGCCATGGGTATGTTCTGGTTGCGGCTCTGCTGGTGGATGCGCTTGAAGGCCACGTCTTCGGTGATTCCCTCCTGCTGCATCAGCAACCCCTTTGCCTGCTCCACCAGCTTCCGCGTCCGGACGGCCTCCTTGAGGTCGCCGACCTCATGTTCCAGTGCCTTGAGCTGTTTGAATCGTGAACAGGCAAGCGTGATGGCCGGCAAGAGGTCGCTCTCGGACACCGGTTTTACCAGGTAACCCGAAACGCCGACGGAATCCGCCTTCTCGATCAGGTCCTGCTGGCTGAAGGCAGTGAGTATCACGATCGGCACGGGCCGCTCCGCGAGAATCTGCCTCGAAGCCTCGAAACCGTCCATATCTTCCATCTTGATGTCCATCAGGATGAGATCCGGAGAAAGCTCCAGCGCCTTTTCAACGGCCTCCCGGCCGCTTCGCGCGCGGGCCGCCACCCGGCACCCGATGTTCTCGAGCATGGACGAGAGACTCATGGTGATGAGTGTCTCGTCATCGGCAATCAGTATCCGGAGAGATTCCATGGAACACCCTTCCGTACCAAAACAGAATTGTAATATACTGTTTGATTATTGTATGCAAGGAAGCCCTAAATTTCAAGATAATTCTTTTGGTCCTCCGCAGCGTGACCAATTTTTTTGGCTTGCATTTTACTCCATTTTTGCTAAAATTACTTACAATCATGCCTTCTGCTCCACCAAGGAACCGAATTCTGCATTCTGCAACACGAAGCA
>DMKB01000237.1 GCA_003454665.1 Nitrospiraceae bacterium
CGGGACGCTTCCTTAGGCCAAGGCGGGTGCCCCAAGAATTTCCTAGGGCCGCTTCCGGGGACGCGCGGGCTCGGGTAAAGCTTTAAAGCCTTGGACCTCTGCCTTCCCCCATGCGAAAATTTAGGCGTGCGACCGAGTCCGAGGGAAAAGCATTTCGGACTGTCTGAGCCCGCAGGGCGAGTTTCCGAAATGCCCCGAGGACGACCGAGCACTGAGTAAAGGAGTTTTCAGCTGGTTACCCTTCTTTGGGTCACCTTTCTTGGGCGCGCAAGAAAGGTGACGAAAGCATGTTGCCCGAAAACACGGTACTTACCCATTCAGTATGGAGAAGACCAAAAAAAGGAGAGGCATCTCGGCCTCTCCTTGGAATTGATTACAACATCAACCTACGGTAACGCGTTCAGTCTCTTCGTGCTCACTATCGTGAGAGAAACCCTTCGGCACCGCCGTCTACACATCCACGCCGTGCGGTGTGGCGAACGTACCGGCGCGCCGTGCAGCCATATCCATGAGCACCCGCTCCGTACCGAACGTACCCGGTGAGTAGGGGCGGATCTTCAGCTTCTCCCGCGCCGCATCGATAAGCTTCAGGGCCAGCTCGAGCATCTTCTCGGGATTGTCCTCGAAATAGAAGCCGGCATTCACCATGTCCCACCACTTGTTCTCCATGAGGTCCTTCATCGTCTTGCTCGCTTCGATGGGGGACCCGGCGCCGAAGATGGTCGGCACCCCTGATGCGACGAGGTAGGTCCCGATGGCGATTGCCTTCTCGCTCATCCACTCCGGTGCAATACCGACGGCAGGAAGGCCGCCGATATCGTCGCCGAGACCGCCCTCTGCGGCAATATGCGAAGCAACGGTGAGAATGCGCGAGTTGTCCACGCAGGACCCCATATGGAGTATCGGCGGGATGCCGATGGCCTCACAAACCTCGCGGAGGCCCTGACCGGCATTCTCAAGGGCGTTCTCCGGCGTCATGTAGCCGGCCTTGCCCGATGCATGGGCTGAGCAGCCGGTCTGGACGACGAGGACGTCGTTCTTGATCAGTTCCCGGGCGAGGAAGTTGTGCAGGCTGTCCTGGCAGATCCTGGGGTTATTGCAGCCGGCGATACCCACGACCCCGCGGATGCGGCCGGCGATAATCGCATCGTTCAGCGGGCGGTACGAGCCCCGAAAACGTCCGCCCTGCATGTACTCGATGTACTCGTCGGAGAAGCCGGCAATCATGTCCTCAGGCTTGACGCGGGCAGGGGCCACGTCCTCCTTCTTGCGGTTCTCGAAATTATCGATGGCAAGACGGATGACTTTCTTGGCCAGCTCCAGGGCATGGTGTTCATCGTACTCGATATGAATGGCGTCGGTCATCTTGCCCTTCGGCGTCGTGGTGATGATCTTGGTGTGGTATTTCTTGGAAATCTCGGCAATGGCCGGCATGATGCACTGTACATCAACGACCATTGCCTCGACCATGCCGGTCACGATGCCGAGTTCCTGCTGGAGGAATCCGCCGGCAGTGGGGATACCATGCCGAATGAGGATCTCGTTCGCCGTGCAGCACATGCCAACGAGGTTGACACCCTTCGCGCCCTTGGACTTGGCATAGGACGCCAGCTCCGGGTCCTCCTGGGCCACGACGAGCATCTCGGCGAAAGACGGTTCATGACCGTGCACCACGAGGTTCACCTCATCCTCCTTGAACACGTCGAGGCTGGCCCGCGATTGTACCGGTTTCGGCGTGCCGAAGAGGATGTCCGATATGTCCGTCCCCATCATAGAGCCGCCCCAGCCGTCGGCAAGGGAAGCGCGCATGGCGCCGAGCATGATATTCTCGGCATCCTGGTCAACGCCCATGGTCGTGCGATGGAGCATCTCCACGCATTCGCGGTCGATGGCGCGCGGTTCAAGGCCGAATTTGCGCCAGATCTCCTGCCGTTTTTTCGGGGCCCGGGACAGGTACGCGAGCACGCCCTTCTGCTGCCCGAACTGCTCAAGGAACTTGAGGGCCACTTCCTCGGCCACCTGGTTCACGGTTTTTCCTTCGATGTTGATGTCCAGGTACCCGGCGACGCGGTTCAGCTTGCGGGCATCCTTGATCTGAAAATCCTTGGCCTCACCGCGGGCCACGGCAAGGAGGGTGTTCGCCAGGTCCCGCGCATGGTCCGAGTGCGCCGCGGTGCCTGCGGCGACCATCCGCGCGAAATTTCTCGCCGCCACGACGGGCAGGGAAGCACCGCATACCCCTTCGGTCTCACCCTCTTTTCCCACAAGCCGGCAGGGGCCCATGTGGCACATCTTGCAGCAGGCGCCGTGACTGCCGATGGGACAGGGCTTCAGACTTTCCGCACGCTCGAACGAGGTTATTACATTCTTTTCTCCAGCCGTCTTTAAGAGACTCTGTGCAGCCGGATCCGCTGATTTAAGATCTTCTCTCATTTTCGATCAAAACTCCTTTCGCAGGGGAAACAATGCCCTTCCGCGTTTCGGTACCATAGTATACCCGGAGAGGCGTCCACGAACCCGGAGGGTTCATTTTTGCAGAAAACAACTATTACCGCATTGTAACGCCTCTAAATTAAAAATGCACCTTATTTCTGAAGGGCAGGCTCCCTGGCCTCGATCACCTTCGCAACGCCAGACCCGGAAAGCAGGCCCTGGTTCGCCGCCATGAGCAGCTTCTGCGTCGAAACCGCCGACTGCTTCACGGCCGCAGCCTTGACCGGCGAGAAGGCGCCGGCATTCGGCTTCGCAATCTTCACCTTCCTGGCCTGCGAAACGATGTCCTTCGCCTTAAGACCCTTTGCCTTGTCCATCACCATGGAAAGTTCCGCTACGATGTCCGTGCCGTCCTGGGCCACGCCTTCGGGCTCCTGGGCCGGGGAGAACGTCTTCTGCTGCCCGTAGGTGTTCACGATCGTACCCGACTTCTCGTAGAGGGCAGTGGCGGGCAGGAGAAGGTCAGCCTGCTTTGCCAAATCATTCATATTGCTCGCCTGAACAATAAGGAACTCGGCCTTGAAGTCAACATCCGGCGCATTGCCCGCCACATACAGGGCCTTCATGCCGGACTTCATATCGCCGTAACTCTTTCCGTTCTTCTTGAGGGCGGAAAAGCCCGGACCAAGATCAGGCAGGCAGCCCATCTGCATCACCCCCAGGGCATTCGCCTCGACCATAAGGGGTATCACGCCTGCTCCCTTGAGCTGTGCGCAGTTCAGGACCTGGGTCACGGCATCTTGATTCATACTCACGCCCGTACCGAAGATGATTACGGGATTCTTGGCAGCACCATAGGCCTTTGCCGCGTCATTGATTGCTTCCCCGTCGACACCGCAGGTCTTTGCCGCTTCGTCGGCGCTCACGAGGGCCTTTTTGAGCTCCTCGGCTCCTTTTGCACTCACTCCTTCGGCCAGGGCCGCGGACATGAGTCCTGCCAGCGCCACCGTATCGGTGCCCGGTTTGATGGCGAGATGGATAGCGTTCTGATAGGTCGTAAGCCCGGTCTTCTCAGGATTGACAACGACGAGCTTCGCGCCGGCCCGGGCACGGCGGCGGACCATCACGTCCACTTCCTGGAGAGACTGCCGCTGCTGGGACGGATCAGCGCCGACGACCATCACGAAATCAGCGGTCGCCAGGTCGGCCTGGGATGCAATGCCGATTCCCGTGTCACCAGAGACCGCGCGAAGGGCCGAGAGAGCCCCCGATGCATAGGCCGAAGCCGGGGTGTCCACATTGTCGCTTCCCACGACATCCCGCGCCAGGGCCTGGACCGCATAGGCCTCCTCGTTCGTGAGCGAGCCTCCGGCGATAAACCCGGCATTCGCGCCGGCTTTCTTGAGGGCATCGGCCGCCGCCTTGAGGGCCTCTTCCCAGGTGATGGGCACGTGCTTGCCCCCCTGCTTCTTCATCGGCGCGGTGATGCGGTTCGGCGACTGCAGGGAATCGAAGCCGAAACGGCCGATAGCGCAGAGGTAGCCGTTGTCTTCCCTGGTGTTCACCTTCACGATCCGGCCGTCCTTCCGGCTGACGATAACGCTGCACCCGGAACCGCAGGCAGTGCAGACTGATTCGTGTTTTTCCAGGTCCCATTCCCGTCCATGCTGCCAGCGGTCGTGCTCCATGATCGCGTTCACCGGACAGGCCTCTACGCAGCTTCCGCAGAAGGTGCAGTTCGATTCATGAAGCGGTTTGTCGAGGGCCGTGGAGACCTTCGTCGCGATGCCGCGGCCCATGAAGTCGAGGACGTTCGTGTCCTGCTCCTTGCAGACCCGAACACACCTGCCGCAGAGGATGCAGTAATTATTGTCGATGGTGATGAAGGGGCTGCGGTCGTTCAGCTCATAGTTGAAACTCTTCCGCGGGTACGACGACTCGCGGATGCCCAGGTCGGCGGCGTACCGCTGCAGGTCACAGGCCCCTGCCTTGGGACAGGTCATGCAGTCAAGGGGGTGGAACGAGAGGACCAGGTCCACGACGAACTTGCGGATCTCCTCGACCTTCTCGGTCCTGGTCTGGACCTTCATCCCTTCTTTCACCCGCGTGTTGCAGCCGGCGAGCGGGGCCTTCATGCCCTCGATCTCGACCATGCACATACGGCAGGCGCCGACGCCCCGCAATTCCTTGATATGGCACAGATTCGGGATATGGACCCCGACCGTCTCCGCCGCATCGACGAGGGTCATGCCCTCCGGGACTTTTACGGCCTTTCCATCAAGCTCAATATTCACCATCTTGCTCATAGCATCCTCCGGATGAATTGAAAATTGGAAATTTTAAATTTGTAAGAGCTCTTTCATTGTTGGTTGTTTTCATTTTCCAATTTTCAACTTTCAATCTTCAATTTTCAATAACGGATATGTTCTACACCGATCACGTTCCGACTTCGTGCCGCTCAAGCTCCTTCTCTTCCACGACGTACACCGCCCCTTCAGGACAGACGGTGATGCATTCGCCGCAGTGGGTGCAGCGCTTCTGCCTGATGCGGTACGGCAAAAAGCCCGTCCGGTAGGGCTCTTTTTTCTGGCCCTCGACGGCGAAGGACGGACAAACCTCCCGGCACTTGTCGCAATTGGTACAGAGCGCGGCGTTGATCTCGTACGTGACGAGCGGCGTACACTCACGGCTCGTGCAAACACCCTTGATATGCTGCTCGAGGTCTTCGGCATGCTCGTTCAGGAGCGCGGCGAGGATGTCGGCGTTGTCCTTGCCCTTCTTGCACATGCCGCCGGCCTTGACGTCATCGGCCACGCGCCTGAGAAGCGTCATGTGGCCCGCATCGCCGCCGCCTGCCTGGATCGTCTCGATGAGCTTGATCGCGTCATAGATGCCGAGCTTGCAGGGGTGGCACTTTGAGCACATCATGGTCTTGGGGTCCTCGGAGTAGTAAAACTCATGGAGCGTGACCCGTGCCGCGTTGATCGGGCAATTACTTTCCTGCTGCGACATGGCTCCTCCTCTTTTCGATCACGATGGCGTTCGTAGGGCAGACGGTGTAGCATGCCTTGCAGCTGGTGCAGTAATCCTGGTCGATAAAAAACCGGTCGCGCTGTTCCACCACGGCGTCAAATGCGCAGGCGCTCTTGCAGAGGCCGCAGAGGATGCAATGCTCCGGCAGAATGCGGTAGTCACCGAGTCCCTGGCAGCGTTCCGCCCGGCAGTACTGGTCGCGGACGTGCTCCTCGTATTCATCGCGGAAGTACCTGATCGTGGAGAGAACGGGGTTCGGAGCGCTGTTGCCGAGTCCGCAGAGCGATCCCGCCACGATCGCCTCGCCCATCTTCTCGAGACGCTCGATATCTCCCTCTTGACCGCGGCCGGTCGTCATGGCTTCGAGCACTTCGAGCATCTGGTACGTGCCGATGCGGCAGGTCGGGCATTTGCCGCATGACTCGGACTGGCAGAAGGACAGGAAGTACTTTGCAACATCCACCATGCAGTCGTCTTCGTCCAGCACCACCAGGCCGCCGGAGCCCATCATCGAGCCGACGCCCCTGAGGGAGTCGAAGTCAACGGGCATATCGAGGTGCTCGGCCGGTATGCAGCCGCCCGAGGGACCGCCGGTCTGTACCGCCTTGAATCCCTTGTCCGGGTTCAGCATGCCGCCGCCGATGTCGAAGATGATCTCGCGCAGCGTAATGCCCATCGGGACTTCGATGAGTCCCGTGTTCTTGATCTTGCCCGTCAGGGCGAAGACCTTGGTGCCCGTCGATTTTTCCGTGCCGATGGAGGTGAAATAATCAACGCCCTGGCTCAGGATGACCGGTACGTTCGCGAAGGTCTCCACGTTGTTCAGGTTCGTCGGAATGCCCCACAGGCCGCCGCCGTATTCGGAGAGCCGCGGCGGTCTCGGCCGCGGCATGCCGCGCTCGCCCTCGATGGAGGCGATCAGGGCCGTTGATTCTCCGCAGACGAAGGCGCCTGCGCCTTCCTTGATCTCCATCGTGAAATCGAGACCGCTGCCGAGAATGTTCTTGCCGAGCAGCCCGACTGCCTCGGCCTGCTCGATGGCAACGCCGAGGTTCTTGACGGCCAGCGGATATTCGTGCCGTACATAGATATATCCCTGCTGCGCGCCGATGGCATAGGCATTGATGATCATGCCTTCGAGGACCGAATGGGGGTCTCCTTCCATGAGCGCACGGTCCATGAACGCCCCCGGGTCCCCCTCGTCTCCGTTGCAGATAACGGCCTTGATTGGTGA
>DMKB01000236.1:0-4387 GCA_003454665.1 Nitrospiraceae bacterium
CCCTTCTTTGGGTCACCTTTCTTGGGCGCGCAAGAAAGGTGACGAAAGCATGCTTCCCGAAAAAAAACACCGTGTCAGCGCTTACAAGTTGCGGTTTCTGGTTCTGGGCTATTCGCGGCAGAATTAGTTCCGTGGTTTCATCCGTCCTTTTTGTACCGCACCACCGGCTGCTTTGCCGCCAGGACCTCGTCGATCCTCCTCACCGGGGTGTTCTTCGGCGCCTCTTTCAGACGGTCAGACGACTGTTCCGCCTCCTCCCCGATCTTCCCCATGACTTCGAGGAAGGCATCGAGGGACTCCCTCGGCTCTGTCTCCGTTGGCTCGATCATGAGGGCTTCAGGCACGATCATCGGGAAATATATGGTCGGCGGATGGATCCCGTAGTCGAGGAGCCGCTTCGCGATGTCCAGGGCCGTTATGCCGAAGCGGTCCTTCATGTCCTTTGCCGAAAGCACGAACTCGTGCTTGCAGACCTGGTCAAAAGGCAGGCGATAGATTTTTTTCAGCTTTTCCTTCAGGTAATTGGCGTTCAGTACTGCGAGGTCCGAGGCCCGCTTCAGGCCGTCGGCGCCCATGGTCAGGATGTAGGCATAGGCCCGGATGATCACGCCGATGTTTCCGAAGAACCCGGCCACCCGGCCGATGCTGTCAGGACGGTCCACATCGAGCCCGTAAGCGTCGCCCTTCTTTACGATATCCGGGAGGGGAAGGAAGGGCACGAGCCGCTCTGCCACGAGTATGGGCCCGCTGCCCGGCCCACCGCCGCCGTGGGGGGTGGCAAAGGTCTTGTGGAGGTTCAGGTGGACCACGTCGAAGCCCATGTCGCCGGGGCGAACCCTGCCCATTATGGCGTTCATGTTCGCGCCGTCGTAATAGAGCAGGCCGCCGGCCGCGTGGACCTTTTTCGCGATAATCCTGATGTCCTTCTCGAAGAGGCCCAGGGTGTTCGGGTTGGTCAGCATGATGCCTGCCAGGTTCTCGTCGAGATAGGGCTCGAGGGCGTCGAGGGCCACCATGCCCTCGCGGTTCGACGGAAGCTCGATGACCTCGAAGCCGGAGATATGTGCTGAGGCGGGATTGGTCCCGTGGGAAGAGTCGGGCACGAGAATGCGCTTTCTCTTACTCTCCCCACGCTTGTCGAAATAGGCTCGGAAGAGCTTCATACCCGTGAACTCACCATGGGCGCCGGCAAGGGGCTGGAGCGTTCCCCACTTCATGCCGGTGATCTCGCACAGCAGCGTCGTTATGTCATGGAGCAGTCGCAGGATGCCCTGGACCGTGTGGATCGGCTGGAGCGGGTGGAGGCCCAGGAATCCCGGGAGCGAGGCAAGGTCCTCGTTGATCTTGGGGTTGTACTTCATGGTGCAGGAGCCCAGGGGATAGAACCCCAGGTCCACGCCGTAGTTCCTCCTCGAAAGAGTGACAAAATGACGGATGACATTCACTTCCGACAGCTCCGGCAGGTCAGGATCGGTCTCGCGCAAGTATTGAGCGTCCAGTGAAAGGCCGTCTTTCTCCGGAACATCGATGGCTGGATAGGCATAGCCCTTTCTTCCCTGGCGGGACTCTTCGAAGATGAGTGTGCTCATTTCAGCACCTCCCGCATTACCTCGACGTAACGGTCCAGCTCTTCCCGGGTCCGCTTCTCCGTGACAGCCACGATGAGGGCCCTCGGGGAAGCGTCGGGAAGGAAGGACGTCAGGGCGATGCCGCCGAGGATGCCTTCCTTTTCCACTGCCGTGAGGACGCTTGCTGCATCCTTGCTGTCGAGGTCCAGGGTGAACTCGTTGAAGAAGGGCCTGTCGTACAGAGGCTTTACGGGCAGCTCGGAAACAAGACGGTCGTAGAGATAATGGGCCTTCTGAAAATTCTGTCTCGCCGCCTCTTTGAGCCCTTCCTTGCCCACCGCGGCAAGATGGACTGTTGTGGCCAGGGCCGCAAGGGCCTGGTTCGAGCAGATGTTGGACGTGGCCCGCTCCCGCTTGATATGCTGCTCCCGGGCCTGGAGGGTAAGGACAAAGGCCCGTTTGCCTTCCGTGTCCCGGGACTGGCCCACGATCCTGCCGGGCATCTTGCGCAGATGGGCCTGGCGCGCCGCGATATAGCCGACGGTGGGGCCGCCGAGGGTGGGGTGGAGCCCGAATACCTGGGTGTCACCGAAGCCGATGTCGGCGCCCCATTCACCCTGGGATCTGAGCATGCCGAGGGAAAGGGGATTGGACGAGACAGCGAGAAGCGCCTTGCTGTCATGGACAATCTTCGTGATCTCGGTATAGTCTTCGAGGCAACCGAAAAAATTCGGGCTCTGGGCGATGAGGACCGCGACGGTTCCTGTCACCTTTTCCTTCAGGTCTTTGACGGAGATCACACCGTTCTCCTGCTCCACCTCGACGAGGGAGATGTTGCTGCCCGAGAAGTGGGTATGCAGCACCTCCTTGGTATGGGGATGGAGGGTCGCGGAGTACAGGATGGTGTCCGACTTCTTGACGCTGTTCACGGCGATCGTCGCTGCCTCCACGGCAGCGGTATGGCCGTCATACAGGGAAGCATTCGAAACGTCGAGGGACGTGAGCTCGCAGATGAGGGTCTGGAACTCGAAGATCGCCTGGAGCATCCCCTGGGAGAATTCTGCCTGGTAGGGCGTGTAGGACGTGTAGAACTCGGAACGGGAAATGACGTGCTTGACCACCGCAGGAATGAGGTGGTCGTAGATGCCGCAGCCGAGGAACGAGACCATGCCGGAGTCATTGGCATCAGCAAGGCTGGAGAGGATCCGGGAGACTTCATGCTCCGAGCAACGCGGCGGGATGCCCAGGGGTTTCGAGAGCAGGAGATCAGAAGGGATATCGGAGAACAGGTCATCGATACTCTTGACGCCGATCTCCCTGAGCATTGCGCTCACATCCTCCTCTGTGTGGGACAGGTAAGGAAACATAGACAACTCCTTTTCTGAAGCTGCATGTCGTACTTTTGTCCTATAGAGTAAACTTCTTTCGTGATTTTGTCAATACTTGACAAGGCAGAACACAGGACCCACCACGAAGACACAAAGACACGAAGAAAAGCGAAATCTGAAAAGGGGGTAACCACGAAGAGAAAAAAAGAAGAATTGCTTGTTTTGCCACAGAGAACACAGAGATCGCAGAGAAATACTACTTTTTTCTTTTTGCAAGCAACGCCCTTCTCATTTTCCTCAGTGACCTCTGTGGCGGAAAGTATTTTCTGAGTCGTATATCTCAGCAGGCAGAAGAGAAAGCATTTGAAGATTTATCCACTTCGTTATATAATAGGTTGTTCTTTGCGAGCTTTGCGTCTTTGCGCGAGATAGCTTGGCTTTACGAAGTTAATACAAGGAATTTTGTGCCTTTCTTTGCGTCTTTGCGCGAAACAGCTTTGGTTTTTGGAAGTTGAGACAAGGAGTTTCCCGTTTTTCTCTGCGACCTCTGCGTCTCTGCGAGATATGCTTTTTGCTTTTACGAATTTGATATAAGGAGAAACAAGCATGACAGATGAGCAATACATCGGGCTGCCTCTTCAGGAGATCGACACCCCTGCCCTGGTGATCGACCTGGACGTCATGGAGGACAACATCGCAGGCATGGCAAAGTACTTCGCCGGCATCGACGCGAACCTGCGGCCCCATATCAAGACGCACAAATGCCCGATCATAGCCAAGAAACAGGTCGAAGCCGGAGGCCAGGGCATCACCTGCTCCAAGCTGGGTGAGGTGGAGGTCATGATCCAGGCGGGATTCAAGGACATCCTGATAGCGAACGAGATTGTGGGGGCGCAGAAGATCAAGAGGCTCATGGACCTTGCCCGGAAGGCAGACCTCACCGTGGCTGTCGACGATTCGGGGAATATCGCAGACCTGTCCAATGCTGCCGAGGCTGCGGGGATTAAATTAAAGGTCCTCGTAGACGTGAACGTCGGCATGGACCGGTGCGGCGTGGAACCAGGCGAGCCTGCCCTTGCTCTGGCGAAAAGAGCAGCAGCATCACCAGGGCTCGTGTTCATGGGCCTCATGGGATACGAAGGCCACGTCGTCAGTATCGCGAGCACTGACGAACGGACGCGCAAAGGCAAAGAATCCATGAAGCTTCTGATCGCGACAAAGGCCCTGATCGAGCAGTCCGGCCTTTCGGTCCCGGTCGTGAGCAGCGGGGGATCAGGGACGTACAATATCTCCGGGCCTTATCCCGGCGTCACCGAGATCCAGGCAGGCTCCTACATCTTCATGGACGCCCACTATGAGGAAACAGGCATCGAGTTCAAAAGCGCCCTCACCCTCCTTGCTACTATCGTGAGCATCCATCTGCCCGACAGGATCATTACCGACGCAGGTATGAAGACCATCACCGCAGAGTTCGGGTTCCCCGTGGTAAAG
>DMKB01000236.1:4425-5397 GCA_003454665.1 Nitrospiraceae bacterium
GCATGGGAAGATCAGAACAAAAACCGGCACGACTCCCCTGAAGGTGGGGGACAGGATCGAACTCATACCGGGCCACGGCTGCACGACCATTAACCTGCATGATAAATATTATGCTGCACGAAAAGGGAAGGTCGAGGCGATTTATCCAATTTTGGCGCGGGGGAAGAGTACGTGAGGTGGTTCAGCATTATTCCGGGAGGGGCAGATAACGCGTCCTGCACGAAATTCCTGAACTGCTGCCTTCCCCATGCGAAAATATAAAGGAACAGGCAGCAGCCAAAAACACGGGACTCACCCTCTCAGTATGGAGAAGATCCTGTCTAAAATAACAGGGGTATGCTTTGGCCAAAGCATACCCCTGCCGATTACTCAGTGCTTTGAGCGGTCCAGGTGTCTGGCGCCGCGCCTTACCTATAGGTCCTGTTCAGCCACTACGCATTCTCTGTTTCTGCGAATAATGCTGCAGCCCTGTTGCGGATGACGGGCCCCTCCTGCAGGGCCAGGAGCGTCACTCCGTCAAGCTGGTACACCTCGTTACCCATGACGCCCGCTGTCACAACCACCAGGGTGAAGTCGAGCCGGGAGTAGGCATTGGCGTTGATCGTGCCGCTCTTCGTCTGGGAGACATAGCCCGTTGCAGATGCCTTCACGTCATAGGTTCCGACAGCCACATTGTTGATCCTCCAGTAGCCGCTGCTGTTCGTTGTAGCAGTACGCTTGACATCAGTTCCCTGGCTGATTTCCACCGTTGCGCTGGCCAGCCGCGTGCCGTCGGACTTGAACAGATAGCCGTAGAACACGCCGCCGTCGTTCATCGTCACATTCGCCGTTGCCGCGCCACCTGCGGTGACAACGACGCCTTCCACCAGGCCGGGGCTGTACAGGTACCCGTACCCCGCCTTGACGTCATAGGTCCCGGGATCCATGCCGAAGCGGTAGGTCCCGTCGGCTGCCGTCGTGGTGCTGCGGATG
>DMKB01000311.1 GCA_003454665.1 Nitrospiraceae bacterium
CCCTCGATTTGGCCGTATAGGCAATCCAGTGCTTACGGCTTCGGTTCTTGTCGGCTTTCGGCAGAAAGAGCGTCCCGATGTCCTTTCCCTCGAAGAGGGCCTGGAGTGTACCCTCTTGCATGCCGCTGATGATCACCGTGGGCACGCCATAGGCTCCAACCCTCTTTGCAGCCATGATCTTCGAGCGCATGCCGCCGGTGCCGACGACGGACAGGGCATCTCCTGCCCCCTCTTCGATCTCAGCCGTGATCTTTTCCACAAGGGAAATCCGCTTCGCATCAGGATCGACTCCGGGATCGGCAGTGTACAGTCCGTCGATATCCGAGAGAATCACGAGAAGGTCCGCATCGGCAAGGTGCGCCACCATGCCCGAGAGGTTATCGTTATCGCCGAACCTGATCTCGTCGACGGCCACGGTGTCGTTTTCGTTGATAATGGGAATTACGCCGTGCTCCAGCAGGGTATGCACCGTGTTTCGCGCATTGAGGAACCGTGCACGGTTCGCCAGGTCCTCGCTCGTGAGGAGGACCTGGGCCACCTTTTTGCCGTGCTTGGCGAAGGTCCTTTCGTACATCCACATGAGGCCGGACTGGCCCACGGCAGCAGCGGCCTGCTTCAGGGGAAGGGGCGCACCCTTCAACCTGGTGAGGCCCAGTTTCGCGAACCCGGCCACGATGGCCCCGGACGAGACCAGGATCACGTCATGGTTCCCGTCCATGATGGACGCGATCTCGCCGCCAAGCTTCTCGATCCTCGTCTGATCAAGACCCTGATCGGACGAGACGAGAACTGCGCTCCCGATCTTTATAACGACCCGGCGGGCCTTGGAAAATATTTTTTTCCTGTCTATTTGCATAACTTTCGTCTATCGGTCCGAAAACGATTTTCATCCGCAGAGTATCATGCACGAAATTCCAAACACCAAATACAATATGCAGCGTTCCGGTGAAATAAAAAATCGCGTTGCAGCGAATTGCGGCTCACTTCGTGCTCGCGTTTTGTTTCGTACGCTGCTCCTCGACTCTTTCTGAAAGAACCCTCGTCAGGTGATCAATGCCCGCGCCGGTCACGGCGGATATCAGGAAGTACTCATACCCGGAGTAACGACAGAACTGCCTCAGTTCATCGAGCTTCGACTGGTCGGCGGCGTCGATCTTCGTCGCCGCGACAGCCATGTGCTTGCTCGTCAGCTCCTTGCCATAGAGCTCCAGTTCCCTGCTGATCGCTTTGAAATTCTCAACAGGATCACCGGGAACCATGCCCGACACGTCCACCAGGTGCAGCAGGATGGACGTGCGCTCCACGTGCCGCAGAAACTCAAACCCCAGGCCCGTTCCCTTGTGGGCGTTCTCGATCAGGCCGGGGATATCGGCGACTACAAAGCTTTTGAAGTTTTCTCCCTTTACCACGCCCAGCACCGGCGTCAGCGTGGTGAAGGGATAGTCGGCGATCTTCGGCCGCGCAGCGGATATCCGCGATATGAGGGTCGACTTGCCTGCATTCGGCAGGCCCACGAGCCCCACGTTTGCCAGGAGTTTCAGTTCCAGGTACAGCCATTGCTCTTCACCAGGCTCGCCCGGCTGGGCAAACCGGGGCGTCCGGTGCGTGGCAGACTTGAAAAAGTCGTTTCCCTTTCCTCCGCGGCCGCCCCTGGCAGCCACATACTCCATCCCGTCTGCATCCAGGTCGACGAGCACACCCCCGGTTTCCAGGTCGCTGACGTAGGTACCAACGGGAACGCGGATAACGACATCCTCACCGTCTGCTCCGTACTGCAGCTTGCCCCGCCCCTGCTTGCCTTTCCCGGCGGAATACTGTTGCTGATATTTGAGGTCAATGAGCGTCCCGAGCCGTCTATCCGCCCTGATGATAACGGCCCCGCCGTGGCCGCCGTCACCGCCGTCAGGCCCGCCCTTCGGCACATAGGCCTCCCGCCTAAAGCTCACGCAACCCATGCCGCCGTGGCCGGCTTTGACGAAAATCTTTACTCTGTCAATAAAATTGGACATTGATATGCTAACTCTCTGAGAAATATACAGATAACAGGGAGAAAATGCAAGCCCCGAAAATCTGCACCAGTACTATTTTCGGGGAGCTCGGGGAAAAAATGTGTGGTTTACGAGGTAAGGACTCGACGCGACGTATGCCAACCATGGCAGGCGGCGTACAAGGTGCCGGGGGTGCACGCGCGAAACGCGCATGCACCCCACCGACTCAATTGCTCCGGAGCCGTCGCCCGGCCCGCATGGTATCACGTCCACGGTCTTTCCGGAGAGCGTCTTTGAAGCCTCGCTTTTCCTGATAGCGCTGCCTCGACTCCGGGTGCCGGTCATCTGATTTGCGATATCGTTGCTTTGCCGTCGAATGCTTGATGTCCTGTTCGCGGTAATATCGCTTTGTCTCAGGATGCCTGTCGTATTTTTTGCGATAGTGCCGCCTTGTCTCAGGCTGTCTGCCGTACTTTTTTTTGTAATACGGTTTCCTCTTCGACTGTATCCCGGACTGCTCGCGTTCCCAGGTTCGCCATTTCCCCATGACCACCCGATGAGGATGTCGCCTGAAACCCGGATGGATATGGCGGTGATACCCCGGCAAACGCCACAGGACAGCGGGCACGCCTTCTCTCACAACGAAGTGCCACGGCCCCCGGTAGTCGGCAGCCCGGTACCACCGTCCGCCATAGGGATGGTACCAGTAACCGCGGTAAAAGATGAGCTCTGTCTCGATATCGGCCGCGACATAGGCGTATGTCCCGGGGATCAAGACGAGCGCCGGCGGTGCGGGGATAACCAGGCGGGGCAAAGGGATGTCAAGGCTGATAGTGAGGCCCGCCTCACTCTTTGCCGGAGCTGAAAGCCCGAATATTACGAACAGCGCAAGAGCCGATATTCCTATGGAAAACTTCTTCTTCATAACTGCACCTCCACTGAAACGACATCGCGGGAAATTTTTCCCCGGTGTTCATACTGTTGTCATGCTTAATAATAAGGTACCCCCGTTGATCTGCTGAGTAAAGTGAATAGTACCTAAAACAGCATATTATTTCACTCCCTCTGTACTTATTTGACACAGGAAAAGGGAAAGTGTTTAATGCGTTCATGAGTACGTGGCGGGTGGAGGGTTTTGTAGATGGATGGATACACGGGAGAAAAGGAGAATGACAGCTTATCATTACCCCTTTTACCGGCTTCTCCTGAACCTGAACTTCAATGGTGAGCCGTTTGCCGTTCATCCGGCAATGATTATGGCCGTATTTTGTAAATGACGTAGGGCGCAATCGTTATCCAGATCAGAAGCAGGGACCAGACGCGGCCTTCCAGAAGGTTATAATCATGAACAAGCCTGCTCCAGGAAAGCTGCATGACGTAATGGCCGAACAGGAATTCAAAGGCTATTGTCAGGAGCAGCCATAGCAACCCTATGAGAATCGCTTCGCGGGCGGTGTGCAGTTTCCAGACAAGGCCCAGCCCCCAGGTAAAGAGTCCGAACAATATAATGCCCGTCACCGTCGAGACCTGGTGGGCGGTCACCTCAGCCATGAGGGGAGCGTATCCGTACTCCCGGATGATCCCATTCATGATCCCGATAAAGGGCATGACGAGCCAGGCAATCGTGTATTTCAGTATCATCTATTCCTTTCCCCCGCACGAACGCTTTTGCCGGACCACTTTTTTGAAAACAAAAAGGGCGACATAGGTATCAATGCCGCCCTTCATAAACAATCTCTGATTTTCTTTGTTACGCAGTCGCGTAGACACTCACCTTCTTGCGCTCCCGGTTATAGCGCTCGAACTTCACCACACCCGTAATTTTAGCAAAGAGCGTATCATCGCTGCCCTTCCCCACGTTCGTACCGGGATGGAACTTGGTCCCGCGCTGCCGAACGATGATCGAACCGGCGTTCACTACCTGTCCGTCGAAGCGCTTGACGCCGAGGCGCTGCGCGTTGCTGTCTCTTCCATTTCTGGAACTGCCGACCCCTTTTTTGTGTGCCATGATAATCCTCCGGAACTGCAAGCTCCAAATCCCAAACGCCAAATGACAAATACATTCCAATCCTGAAGTGAAACATCTTGCTGAGCATTGGAATTGAGCCCGCCACTATTTGGAGCTTGGGATTTCGAACTTGGAATTTAAATTATTATGCCTTGATATCCTTTATTCTGAGCGTCGTAAAGTTCTGCCGGTGACCGTTCGTATTCCGGTACCCCTTGCGCCGGTTATGCTTGAAAATGATGATCTTTTCGCCCCTGCCCTCGCCCACGACCTCTGCGGTGACCTTGGCCTTCTGAAGGAGCGGGGTGCCCACGTTCACCTTCCCGCTGTCGGCGATCAGGTAAACCTCTTTTATCTCAACCTTGTCGCCCGGCTTGGCGTCAAGGGTTTCCACCCGCACGACATCTCCTGGTGCAACCTTGTACTGTTTGCCCCCGGTCTGAATTACGGCGTACATGTTCACAACCTCCTGCTCAAATAAACGGCCGATGCGTCTCGAAGCTGTTAAAAATACCACGTAACCTGTGGACTTGTCAAGGAAAAAAAGAGGCTTATCACATAAATGAGGGCAGGCGCACAGTCCTCCACCCTCCACGCTGTCCCGGTCCGTCACCAGTCCGAAAAGGGGGCCCCTCGCCGCAAGAATATTACGCCGGGCTTCTCTTCTCCTTTGGCTGCGTCAGAGGTAATGTCCCTGTCCCCTCCATCGTCAGCCTGCTCTCGCCGGCGTTTCTCTTCGGTTCCCACCGGGCATCGACCTTTATACAGAACGGGCACATAGTATGCCGTTTGCTCGTGCAGTATTCCTCGATCTCAAACTGGCTCGGAACATATACTTCCTTTTGATGCACCGTACACGAATACATATACCGCCCTGTCAAGAATGAACACTTCATGATCGCCCCCTCCCGATGCATTCCGGTCACGCCGTTCGCGTCAGTTTTTTATGTGCTTAAATCAATCTCTTCGCTCCATGATCGTTTCAACACCGCTTCGGATATCCCCGGCCATGGTCATAGAACGTTCCTCTGCCCGGAAGGCTGGAACGCTCCTGCAGGTGATGGTATGATCCGACGCAATACCTTTAACAGCGCATTGATCGTGAACGGCTTGGGCAGTGCTTCGATGAAGCCATAGTCGCTACAGTTTTTGAGAACCGGATCAGCGCTATCGCCGGTCATAACGACTGCCTTCACCTCGGGGTCCACATCGCTCAGTTTCCTGATCACTTCCTTGCCTCCCATGCCATTCGGAATATGCACATCAAGAATTACGTCATCGAAGGGATATCCGCATTGTTTGGCTTTGGTATAGCACTCGAGTGCTTCCTCTCCGGTCCTGGCTAAAAACGCGCGGTATCCTGACACCTTCAGCATATGAAAAATGAACGTCCTGACCGTGAATTCATCATCCATTACCAGTACACTCCCGTTGCGGCCCAGGGAGCGCACCATGTCGACCTTCAACGGCATCTCTGCAACCCCTTCTTCATCGCACGGCTGTTCGATGTCTCTATCGCCATTACGCTTCATAGTTACCCTCCTCTTCTTTGCGATCGCAGGATACCCTGAGCGTTCTCTGGTGCTCGTCCCGGTGCATGCGTTCACCCTATCATGTCCGGATTGATTCTTTCCGTTTCAACGATGGCCCTCAGCTTGTTGAGGCCCTGGGCCTGAATCTGCCTGACACGCTCCCTCGTTATACCGATTTTTTTGCCGATATTCTCCAGGCTCTTCGGTTCATCGTCATCAAATCCGAACCGCATCCTGAGAACCGCACACTCGTTCATCGAGAGCCGGGTGAGCCATTTTCCGATATATTTCTGTCTGGTACCGGTGTCCATCCGGTCTTCGGCCGACGGTGTACGGTCATCCCGGATCATGGCCAGAAGACTGTCCTCTTCCTGGTTCCCGATGAACACATCGAGGGAACAGGGCTCTCTCACGATTTCCGCCAGACGCCGCGTTTTATTCACGGTTATCTGCAGTGCTTCCGCGACTTCTTCCACATGGGGATCCCGATCCAGGGTTTGCGCGAGCTTTTGTACCGCCTTCCGATAGACGTTCACGGCCAAGGCAACGTGCACGGGCAGGCGAATGGTCCTCGTCTGGTTCGCGATCGCCCGTTCAATGGTCTGCCGTATCCACCACGTTGCATAGGTGCTGAATTTGTAGCCCAGTTCGTATTGGAATTTATCGACCGCCCGGATAAGGCCCAGGTTACCCTCTTCAATGATGTCGGAAAAATCCAGCCCCCGGTTTACATACTTTTTGCCGATAGCGACAACAAGCCGTAAGTTGGCTTCTATCATCCGGGCGCGTGCTTTCTCGTCGCCCTGCTTGGCTCTTTTTGCCAATTCCTGTTCGTCGGCGAAGCTCAGGAGGGGTGTTTTGCGGATTTCCTTCAGATAGTGGGAGATCGCATCGGGCGACACCGGCACCTCTGGCTGCCCTGCAAATCCCAATCCCGGCTCCTCATGCTCCTCATGGTCCTCCGGCTCAGGATGCCGGAATTCGTCGGGATCCAGGAAGTCTTCCCGCCCCTCGCGTTCAATCATTGCTCGACCGTTCATCCGCTCTCCTCACGATTCCGGATGTCGCTCTGCCACCAGTTGATCACCTGCTGAACCACGATGTCCCCGTCGATAATACCCACGTATCGAAGAAGACACCGAATGCGGCCCTTCGTCCCCGGCAGCTGGTGAAGATTCATGACGTCGTTTCCCTGCCGGGGATCGATCCTTGATCTCGGTGGCGATGCGGTCCGTTGAGTGGGCTGTTACTCATAAGACGATCCAATTCGCTTTTTGTTTCAGGGAGGAGGGTGTTTTCCTGTCACGGTTATTGCCGCCTTCTCCAGCCGGCCCAGGCAGGAAAACCGGTTTTATCGCGAAGCAGTAAAACTGCATCACCTTTCCTGATTTCTGCGGCAATAATCGCCGGCTTCCCGCGGTAGGTGATCCGTGAACCTTTGACTTCAAGCCTGTCTCCACGCTTTATTTCCGTGTCCAGCCGCTCGATATACCATGCAGGGCCCAGATGAACAGAAATCGTGCCTGTGGCGGTCTTTACGGTCACGTGTAAACCATGGGTCATTCTTCTCCCGGGGGAAGGAATTTTGCCGATGGTTTCAACGACCCCGCTGATGGTCTCTACCGTCGCCTGATCGTACATCCGGCTGTATTGACCCCCGGGCCCCCAGCCTCCGCTCCCTTTCCACTTCATTCCAGGTTGAGCAATGGCTGCAGCAGAAACGCACAAACTAACAACACCAAGCAGTACAATCAACACATTAATCTTTCTCATTGTTTTTACCTCCACTAGTTTAATAAATGAACGATTCCGCCTTCTATAAATTACCGTTGCCTGCACAATCTCGGTTCAGCACCCATCCGGTAGAGAAAATTTGCCATAATGCAGAACCCGGATATTGAAAAGATGATCGTGGCAGTACCCACAAAACCGGTAAACAACAGCCAGGATGGACTGTAAAATCGCGCCAGCAGGGAACTCAGGGAAAGGTTTACCCCTACGAACAGGTAAATATATCGTTCCAGAAACCATGTATCGGTCTGCATGAAATACAGATACGCTTTCTTTTTTCCGGGTAAACGGCCGGATCGTGACAGTAATGGTTCTGCGCCGAACGTAGTGAAAATAGTACCGACAATGCAAAATCCCGTCAGGGCAACCAGGATGGAACAGATGCCGACGAAGAGGATGGAGAATGCCCAGTTCGGGCTTGCCACGATCGTCAAGAGGGAACTAACGAGCACATCCGTCCCTGCTATCAGCCAGACCAGCCGTTCCACATACCACCTGTCGGTATTTACCAGGTAAACGCCGCTACCTTTTTCCATTTCGTATCCTCTCCATCGCAGGCGTGGTGTCGCCGACGTTTCTGCATGGTTTCAATGTCGTCTTCTGACATCCCGGCTATCGTGAGAATGCGACCTTGTGCCCGGTTGGCCTGAACGCGCTTTTCACTGTTGCTATTACAAGATGCAATACATGGGTCAATTCACCGATCGTGAACGGCTTGGGCAGGGCCGCGATAAAACCATATTCCTTGCAGTTGAGGAGAGCCGGCTCAGTACTATCACCGCTCATAACAACGGCCTTTACCTCGGGGTCCACGTCGCGAAGTTTTTTGACTACTTCCTTGCCCCCCATGCCGTTCGGAATGTGCACATCCAGAATCGCGGCGTCGAAAGGATACCCGCACTTTTTCGCCTTGGTATAATATTCAACTGCTTCATCTCCGTTTTTGGTTAAAAACACCCGGTACCCGGAAACCTTGAGCATATGAAAAATGAAATTCCTGATGGTGAATTCGTCATCCATCACGAGAATGCTCCCTTTGCGGCTCAACGGACTTACTTTTTTAGCCTTCGACATCATCGCGGTCACCATTTCTTCATCGGAGTCACTCTCGTTGAGTTTATAGGCATTCTGTCTCATAATTCTCCTCCTGTTGTATGGTCGTAGTTTGATGCGCTGAGCTTTGAATGTCTTTCCTTGAAATTCTTTAGTACCTCTGATGCACATGCATGCGCATAGGTTCAACCGATCAGATCCGGATTGATCGATTTAGCTTCGACGATGGCTTTCACGCGTGCCCTTCGCGCAACAGTGCCTCGAATTCATCGGAAATAGTATGTGCCATTACTTCAAAATTAAAGGGCTTCTCAACACACCGGGCCACACCCAATGCGTGAAGTTTTTCCCTGCTTTCTGGAGTAAGGCCACTCGTCATGGCGATTGCTGGAATATGAGGATGGTTCTTTCTCAGATACCCTAACAGTTCGAAGCCATCCATCACCGGCATGGAGAGGTCGGTCAGAATGAAATCCACGGGTACGGAGTTCACGATATCCAGCGCCTCTTTTCCATGTCCTGCCAGCAAGATGACGCAGTTTTTCGCGCACATGCGAAGACTGATCAAGAGACCCTGCAAGACATACCAATTATCATCTACAAGGAGAATCGTTTTCTTCATACAACAGGTATTGCAAGGGGAATGCCAAAAGGGGCGAGATAAAATGCTTTGTAAATTAGGTAGTTTGGAGGCTCAATTAGTTGGAGTTGCAAAGCGGGCTTTACTGGGCCGGTTCAATTTGGACTTGTGGTTCATTTTAGCCCGTACTGCTTGACTTTTCTTTTCATCGTTGAGAGCGAGATATCGAGGACTCGTGCAGTCCGCGTGATGTTGCCTGAGAAATTGTGGAGCGTTTGCCGTATATGATCTTTTTCCAATTCTTCAAGAGTGACGATGCCGTCAGGTTCGGATGAAACGCCGCTCATCGGCTTGTGTGGAGTGCGATCTTTTCCGAGCAGCTCTGATGGCCTGAATTCGGGGCCCTTCTGGAGAATGACGGCCCGCTCAAGGATGTTCTTCATCTCCCGGACATTTCCCGGCCAGTCATAGTCCATGAGCTTCTGTATTTCAGTATCGTCGAGCGCTCGCTCACGGCCGCCGGCGATCATCTTCAGCAGGTACCGGCACAGGTTCGGGATGTCCCCGGGCCTTTCCCGAAGGGATGGAATGTGTATCCTGATCACGCTCAGGCGATAAAAGAGGTCTTTTCGAAAGGTCTTGCCAAGGGCCTTTTCCAAATCAATACCGGTCGCAGCAGTAATGCGGACATTGACGGAACGAACGGCATTGCCGCCGAGCCTCCTCACCTGTTTGTCTTCTATTACGCTCAGGAGTTTGGACTGGAGGTGAAAGGGCATCTCGCCGATCTCGTCGAGAAACAGGGTCCCGCCTTCGGCCATCTCGAAGATGCCTTTTTTAGCAGTCACGGCGCCGGTAAAGGCTCCTTTTTCATGACCGAAAAGCTCTGCTTCGATGAGGTTTTCCGGCAACGCCGCGCAATTTATGCTGATGAAGGGCGCTCCGCTCACGGGACGCCTGTAGTGAATCGCCTTTGCCACCAGGGTTTTACCGGTGCCTGTCTCGCCGGTGATGAACACCGGTGAGTCCGACGATGCAGCCAGTTCTACCAGTCTCACCGTTTCCGTGAGACCGCCGCCGCCGATAAGAACGGCCTCTTCTGCTTCTCTATCGCTCTGGATTTTGACACGATCCTCTGTCCTCTTTTGCCTGATCGCCTTGTCTACCGTTAAGGGGAGCACTTTCAGATAATTCCGGTCCGCATCTTTTATCAGGTAATCATAGGCGCCCGATTTCATGGCCCTCACGGCAATTTCTTCGTTTCCTGCGCCGGTGGTAATAATAACCGGGCTGTCAAGTTGCAAATCCAGTATATCGAAGGCAGTGCCGTCACCAAGGAGATAGTCCGAGATAACAACATCAAATGACGCGGAGTCCAGGATCTTCCGCGCTTCTGAAACTGACCCTGCTTCTGCATAATCGAAGGGCAGCTTGCCGGATTCCACAAGGCGCTTGAAGGCCATTCGGTCAACCATGTCATCTTCAATTAATAAAATTTTAATGGTTTTCATAATAGTGTAAAAAAATCGGGCATCCGAATTCTGCACCTCGGAGATACGTTTTACGTTCCCGGTAGTTCGCTGAGCGTCCAGTATCGTCTGATCGTTTTCATGACGTCTACAAACTGCATATAGTCAGTGGGCTTGACCATATAACCGGCGACCCCGAGCTTGAAGCTCTCGATTTTGTCAATATCTTCTTTGGATGTGGACAGAACTACCACGGGAATCGCCTTTAAGGATTCATCCTTTTTTACCGCGTTGAGAAATTCAATGCCGTTCATCCTCGGCATGTTCAAATCCAGAAGAATGATACAAGGCCACTCCGCCCCACTGCTCCGTAAACGCTCCAATGCCTCTTCACCGTTGCCGGCTATGTCCAGCCGGTTGACAACGTTCAGATCTTTCATCGCACGCTGAACGGTCATCTGGTCAACAACATCGTCTTCAACGAGGAGGATCGGCTTATTGTTTTTCACGGTTTACCCCTCTCTGGGCAAGGTAAAAAAGAATGAGCTCCCTTGCCCTATTTTTGATTCGACCCACACCTTACCGCCGTACAAGTCAATAATCTTTTTTACCAGCGCCAGTCCCACGCCGGTACTCTCGAACTGATCGCGTGATAATAGCGTCTGGAACATCTGAAAAATCCTGTCGAAGTGCCTTTCCTCGATCCCGGGCCCGTTGTCTGAAATGCTGAATCGGTAACAACCGGCGTCGACGACACAGCCGATGCGGATTTCCCCTTCCGGTTTTTCCAGGAACTTGGCGGCATTGCCTATCAAGTTCTGAAATACCTGCCCGATACGGATCCGTTCACAGGCAATCGTGGGAAGCTTATTTTCGAAGGTTACCTTTATCTGTTTTGGCAAAGAAAGAAAATCAATAACATGCACTACTAAATCATTAAGATTCACCTCCACCTTTTCTTCGCTGATTCTTCCCGTCCGGGAATACTGCAAAACGCCTTCGATGAGCTTGTGCATCCGATCGACCCTGCCCGACAAGAGTCCGAGCTGCTCTTTTCCCTGTTGATCAAACGTATCAGCATAATCGGTCGCTATCCAGTTTACCAACGAACCGATTCCCCGAAGTGGCGCCTTCAGATCGTGCGAAACGATATAGGCAAAATCATTCAGTTCTTTGTTAACGTTTTCGAGCTCCGTTAAGAGCTGGTTCTGTCGTGCCAGGGCCTGCCTTCGGTCGGTTACATCAAAAATTACACCATCTACAAATATTGCTTTGTCGTCTGATCCAAATCTTGGCTTGCCCCGCTCAATAAAATGCCGGATGTCCCCGTTCTTGTGTTTCAAACGATACTCTACTTCAAAGGACTCATTTTTCTGAATTGCGCGTTTCACTCCTTTAGTCACTGCCACCCAGTCTTCGGCTAAAATCAAGGGCTCAATGGAGTGCACCTTCCCGGAATGCAGCTCCTCTTCCGTATAACCTGTCATTGGCTGGAGCATGTTGTTAAAGAACTGCATTCGCTTATTATCCGTAAGAAATACCCTGTAAACGATCCCGGGGATGTCCTCAGAAAGTATACGATACGCATTCTCACTTTCCCGAAGCGCTCCCTCGATCCGTTTTCGCTCGCTGATATCCCGGACAACCTCGATACCCGCTACGATTTGCCCCGTGGAATCCCTCAACGACGATGCGGTAATCTCAATGGGTATGGTCCCTCGGGGAGTGATGTTCGTTGTTTCCATCCGGTGAATCTTGCCGTCCTTGAATGCCCTCTCCAGGGGGCACCCATCGCATACGCGGTCACACCGCCTGTATGCGCTGTAGCAGTATTCCCCTCCATGGTCTCCGACTAATTGTCTGTGAATCTTATTTTGATACAATATCTTGAAATTCGCGTCTTGAATGCTGACACCGTCTCCAATTGCGGCAACGATCGCTTCTGCCTTGGCTTTTTCCTCCTCGGCACGCAAAATCACCGCTTTAAGCGGTTCCACTACCGGCTTGCGTGCGGTACGCGCGCCATCGGTCTTTCTGTTCATGGCCTTCCGTGATTTCATCACTCAATCCCGTGAATTCTCTTGCCACTCGTTACGTTCGGTGTCATAATAAACGCTTCACAGAGAATCTGCCAATCGTCATGCATTCCCCTCTGCATCATTTTTTTTTTGATTTACGAAACAGCACCATTATACTACAAAATAATTTAAAATTGAAGCTTTAGAAGACCTACACCAAAAAAGCCATGGGCTATTACGCGTTTACCATAAGAACATCTCTTAAAATCAAAGAGTTATTGATACATCAGCTGACAGAGCAAGGCTGCCTCGGAGTCATCGATAACAACGACACGTTCACTGCCTACTTCGAGGGGAGTATCTCTATCAAGAGCGTCACGCAGGAGCTGGATCTCGCACAGGCGCTCCTGGAAAAGGCCGGACAGGAGCACGGGCTGTCGTATCAGTACACCCTTGTCCCTGAGGAGAACTGGAACGAATCCTGGAAAAAGGGATTCAAACCAATGGACGTGGGCGAGGGTTTCACCATCCTTCCCCCCTGGGAAAAGCCGAAGGAGGGCCGGATCAACCTTATCATCGACCCGGGAATGGCATTCGGCACCGGCCACCATGAAACAACGAGGTCATGTCTTCTCCTCATGGAAAAGCACGCCCCCGGCGTTCCGAAAAATCGGTTCCTTGACGTTGGTACGGGAACAGGGATACTTGCATTAGCGGCATCGAAACTGGGATTTAAGCATATCCTTGCGGTAGACAACGATCCGCTGGCAGTTGAAGCCACGCGGTTAAATGGGGAACTCAACAACCTGTCGGACGTAGACATCCGGGAGGGCGGCATCACAGCCGCGGAAGGAACCTTTGATCTCATTACGGCGAACCTCATCTCCGGCATCCTGATTGAGATCGCCCGGGAGATCGCCTCCCGTCTGAGTTCCCGGGGGATCGTTATCATCTCCGGCGTCCTCCAGGACCAGAAAGAAGAGGTGTTCGC
>DMKB01000052.1 GCA_003454665.1 Nitrospiraceae bacterium
AAGGCTGTTTTCGTACTCCTCCTTTGTGCAATAACAATCTCCCTTCTTCTGCTGGCGATCGCGAATGAGCTCTTTGCCCAGAAAAAAGGCAAACCCAAGGGCATGCCCCCGGCGAATGTCGTCATCGCGACAGCGACATCGGGGATGATCGCCCCTCAAGTTGAATATGTCGGAACCGTCTATTATAAAGAGGTTTCCGACGTGGCGTCCGAGGTGGCCGGCAGTGTCGGAAAGGTGAGCTTCGAAGAGGGCCGGCGGGTAAAAAGGGGGCGCCACCTCGTGAAGCTCAACACGGACATACTCGAAAAAAAACTCGTTTCCGCGAAGTCGAACTACGAGCAGATACTCATGGACCTCGAAAAGGCCAAAATAGACCTCAAAAGAATAGAAACGCTGTATAAAGAAGACTCGATAGCAGAGCAGATCTACGACGACAACCGGTTTCGTGTCTCCGGTCTCGAAAAGAAGGCCCTCGGTCTTGAGGCTGAGATGGGGCAGCTCACCGTAGAGCTCCGCAAGGCAACGATCCGCGCACCCTTCTCCGGGGTGATCCTCAAGAAGCATGTTCAACGGGGCGAGTGGTTGTCGAGAGGCTCGCCCGTGGCCACCATCGCCAGGAACAGCGTGATGGACGTTATCGTGAACGTTCCGGAAGAAGTCATGCGCCATGTGCGGACCAACCGGAAGGTTGAGGTCACCGTCGGCGGGAGGTCGCTGCAGGGAACCGTGTTCGCCGTGATCCCGCGGGGAGACGTGGCCACGCGAACCTTCCCGGTGAAGGTACGGGTGCGTAACAGCACGGGTGCGCTTGCGGAAGGCATGGAAGCGCGGGTGACCCTGCCGAAGGGAGAAACGCAGAAAGCCATTCTGGTGCCCCGTGACGCCCTCATCCCGAAGTTCGGCAATACCGTCGTCTTTGCCGTCGTCAAATCCAAGGCGGTCATGATCAACGTCCAGGTCGTCGGCTACCAGGGGCTACAGGCCGGCGTACTCGGCGAGGGACTCAAGAAAGGAATGCAGGTCGTCATCAAGGGCAACGAGCGGCTGCAGCCCGGCCAGGATGTCAGCATCAACCAGGACAGGAAGAGCGTAAAAAAGGGCAACTGAGGAACACATGGACCCCATTAAGTTCTCCATAGAAAAGCCGGTCACCGTATTGGTGGGTATCATCATCGTCGTGCTCTTCGGCCTCATCGGCCTGTATCGCATGCCCTACCAGCTCAGTCCTACGGTCACGGTCCCTGAAATCACCGTCACCACCCTCTGGCCCGGCGCTACGCCCTACGAAGTTGAGCGCGACATCATCGAAGAGCAGGAAGAGGCGCTCAAGGGCATCCCCGGGCTTTCGGAGATGGAGAGCTCATCCTTCAACAGCAGGGGCGAGATCACCCTTCGGTTCAAGCTCGAAACAAACGTGGACGATGCCCTGCTCCGGGTCTCGAACAAGCTGAACGAAGTCCCCTCCTATCCCGAAAACGTCGAGAAGCCGGTCATGAACGCCACGGGCGCGGCAACGTCGCCGGTCATCTGGATCATCTTCAAGTCCAGGGAGGACAATCCCCGTTCCATCAACACCTACCGCACGTTCTTTGAGAACGAGATCCGGCAATACCTCGAACGGGTAGACGGCGTTGCCGACCTGTTCATCGGCGGCGGCACGAAGCGGGAGCTTCACGTCATCGTTGCGCCGGAGAAACTCGCCGCCCACGGTCTGACGGTGAACGACGTGGTCAATACCATCAGGACGGAAAACATCAACGTCTCTGCCGGCACCCTGGGCGTGGCGCGACGGAACTACCGCATCAGGACTGTCGGAGAGTTCATCTCGCCCGACGACATGAAAGCAATGGTCATCCGGTCCACGGGCCAGCAGCGGGTCCGCTTGAGCGATGTGGCACGCGTCGAATTCGGCTATGAAAAACGGGTTGTGGCCATGATGCACAACGCCAAGGAAGGCATGGCCATCGGCGTGAAGCCCGAGCCGGACACGAATATCCTCGAACTCACGAACAACGTCGAGGAGGTCGTTCAGTGGATCAACACCGAGAAGCTCCCGAAGGAGGGCGTGTACCTCGACTGGGTATATGACCAGCGGCCGTACATCAACGGCGCCATCGACCTCATGAAGATCAACATCCTCATCGGCGGTATCCTGGCTGTCACGGTCCTGCTGGTCTTTCTGCGGAGCCTCACGTCGACCATCATCGTGGCCACGGCGATTCCGATCAGTGTCATCGGGACCTTCATCTTCATGAATGCCTCCGGCAGAAACCTGAACGTCGTGAGCCTCGCCGGCATCGCCTTTGCCGTGGGCATGCTCGTGGACAGCGCCATCGTGGTCCTCGAGAACATCGACCGCCACCGGAGCATGGGCAAGTCGCCCTTCGAGGCGGCCTACGACGGTACCAAGGAGGTCTGGGGAGCGATTCTCGCCTCGACCCTGACGACGGTCGCCGTCTTTCTTCCCATCGTCTTCGTGGAAGAGGAAGCAGGCCAGCTTTTCCGGGACATCGCCATAGCCGTGACCTGTGCAGTCACGCTTAGTCTTTTCGTCTCCATATCCGTAATTCCAACGCTCTCGAACCAGCTTTTTACGCGCATCGGGAGAAAGCGCTTCAGGGCAGAGCGGCTCACGAAACTCGGCACCCGGCTTGCCGGCCGGATCATGGAGTTGGTGACCCTTGCCGTCCGTGACACAAAAACCCGGCTGATCACAATCATCGGGCTCGTGCTACTATCAATCATCGCAATTCTTGCTCTGATCCCCAAGGCCGAATATCTGCCCCAGGGAAACCGGAATCTCGTCATCAGCATCCTCATCCCGCCTCCGGGCCTTTCGTACGAAGAGAGCCGGGAGATCGGCGAGCATATTTTCCGGATGAACAAGCCGTATTTCGGAGAGTCGCAAGACGGGTTTCCTCCGATCAAGAACATGTTCTACGTAGGAGCAGATACGTTCAACATCTTCGGCGCCATCAGCAAGGAAGAACAACGCGCCGGAGAACTCATTCCCTTGTTCATGCGTACGATCTTCAGTATCCCGGGGATGTTCGGTGTAAGCATCCAGGCCGGCATCTTTCAGACGCGGCTGGGACGGGCCCGGACCATCGACGTTGACGTGAGCGGCGACGACCTGGACCGCGTCGTCCAGACAGCGGATGCCATGTTCAACATCGTCAGGCAGCAGATCCCCGAAGCACAGGTGCGGCCGATCCCTTCCCTGGAACTCCTGTACCCCGAGGTGAGGCTCCTGCCGGACCGTGAACGGGTCAAGGCCGCCGGCATGTCGTCCGCCGATCTCGGAATCGCGCTGGACGTGCTCATGGACGGACGGAAGATCGGGGAGTATGCCCAGCCCGGGGAAAAGAAGATCGACCTCGTGCTGAAGGCCTCGGAACAGGACGTTGCCACGCCCGAGGACCTCTACCGGTCGCTGATCGTCACGCCGGGCGGACGAATCGTACCGGTATCGTCGTTGACCCGGCTCGAGCGAACGTCAGGCATCAACGAAATCCGTCACCTGGAGCGGAACCGGACCATCACCCTCCAGGTGACGCCGCCCATGACCATGCCGCTGCAGGAGGCCATGGAGATCATCGAGAAGAAAGTCTTCACGGTGCTGAAGCAGCAGGATCTTCTGAAGGACGTGACCATGAACATGAGCGGTGCGGCGGACAAGCTTACGGTAACAAGAAGGACGCTCCAGTGGGACTTCCTCCTTGCGGCTCTAATAGCCTATCTCCTGATGTCGGCCCTCTTCGGGAATTTCGGCTATCCCCTGATCATCATGTGCACCGTGCCGCTCGCCGCTGCCGGCGGCTTCATGGGGCTCGGCCTGGTCAACCTTTTTACGCTCCAGCCCTTCGACATCCTGACCATGCTCGGCTTTGTCATCCTCGTCGGCGTGGTGGTGAACAACGCCATCCTGATCGTCTACCAGGCACTGAACAACGTGCGCATTCACAACATGGATTACCGGGACGCCGTGCTGGAGTCGGTCCGGACGCGGCTCCGTCCGATCTACATGAGCGCCATGACGAGCATCTTCGGCATGATGCCCCTCGTCGTAGCTCCGGGGCCGGGCTCGGAACTGTACCGGGGCCTCGGCAGCGTGATCCTCGGCGGTATCGCCCTTTCCACGGTGTTCACGGTGTTCGTGATCCCGGCCCTGCTCATGTTCTTTATTACCATGGAAAAGAGAGGAACCATGATCCCCCCTGACCCTGGTTCGAGGTCCCCCCGGGAATGAAGAGATTCGTGTTCTCCATATGCGCGGCCTCCCTCTGTGCGCTTCCGGCATATGCCCTCACGATCGACGAGGCGATCGAACTCGCCCGCGCCAACAACCACCGCCTGAAGCAATACCGGCATTTGACGCAGGCACAGGAAAACCGGGTCGGCTCGGAAGCAGCGGCCTTCTGGCCTTCCGTGGACCTGGACTATAGGGCTGCGCGGTCGGACGAGGCCTTCGATTTTGCTGCCCAACCCCCAACATTCCGGAAACAGACACAGTCTACTGCCACGGCTACGGCTTCCTATAATCTCTTCAGCGGCCTGAGCGACTGGCATGATGTGAAAAGCGCAAAAGCGCTGCTGCAGGCATCTCGCTACGAACTGCAGGGAGTGGAAGCAGATATCGTTCTTGAGGCGAAAAACACGTTCATCGAGGTTCTGCGGGCGCAGCAGAACCTCCTCGTTGCCCGGGAAGCAGTGACACTCCTCCAGAGCCAGCGGCGGAACGCGGAGCTTCAGTACCGCGTGGGCCTCACGGCAAAGAACGAATTACTGAAGGTCGAGGTGGAACTGGCCTCTGCGCAGCAGGAGCGCATCCGCACCGAAGGGCTCCTGCGCGTTGCGAAGCGGGCCCTCGAACGGGCGATCGGCATCGCGATGATCGATGATGAATCCTTTGAGGAACTTGGCGAAATCGAAAAAAAAGCGATCTACATCGACAGGCTTGCCGATATCATGTATGACAACAGGAGTGAACTCGCCTATCTCCGGTCACGCAAGAAGAGCCGGGAGTATACCCGGAGATCCATCCTGGGCGGCT
>DMKB01000009.1 GCA_003454665.1 Nitrospiraceae bacterium
GGGATCGTCCGTGGCCGGGCTTCCGGCGAGAATGAGAATGCAGTCGTTATATTTTTTCACGATCCGATAGGCCTTGATAACACCGAGGGGGTCCTTGAACCGGTCGAACCGGGAGACCTGCAGGAGGATCGGCCGGTCCTGAGGAATGTTGTATTTCTCTACGGTTTCCTGTATTTCCCTTTCCGTCAAGTCCCGGTTCTTTTCGCTGATCGGGTCGATGGACGGCGGGATGATAAATTCGTCTATCGGGATCGCCCGGGCGAATTTGGAGACGGAAAAAACAGCGGCATCGTATTGTTCACAGTACTGTTTCAGATAATTACAGACGTCCTCCAGCGGATTCGATACATCGATATGGCACCGCCAAAACCAGACGCCGTCTTTTCTATATTCGATGAGCGGGGCGGGCTGGGGATCGTGGATCATGACGGCGTCGGCGTCAAAATTGATTTTCTTTGAGTTTTTTTTGTTTACGGCATAGTGGTGTTTCCACATGTCCGGCGTTATCGTTTCCGGATTTCCCTGAAGGGCGTTGTGCACCTTCTTCGTTATGTCATAGAACTGCGCGTCCCCGGAGAGCACTTCCCAGCGGGCATTAATGCCCAGTTCTTTCATGATCGGAATCATCCGGTGCAGAATTTCCGCTACGCCACCGCCCTCTCGGGTGGAATTCACGTGGAGAAAGGATTTGTCGTGAAAGACCGCACCGAGTTTCTGGAGGAGTTGGAGGTCGCCTTTCGGCGATATGCCCTTATATTGATCGATCATTTCATTGCCTCTGCGACATCCATGTCTTTTTTCAACTCCCTCTCTATTTCCTCTACGATATGCTCCCGAATTGCCTCGATGTTGTGCATGAAGGGATCGATGCTCCGTATCCGTTGCGCGAGCTTCTTTTTTCTCAACACGTCTTCGAACCATTTTGAGAAATCGTCGCCCCCGCTGCCGAGGCGGGTACGCGCCTCATAAAAGTGGTAATAGATGGCGCCGGAATCTATGTATTTCAAGGCCATGAGAAACTCGGCCAGGTTTTTCGCCCGCGTACCGACGGGAAACACGAGGGTAACGGTTTCATTAAAATAGAACTCTTCGCCGGGCAAGGCCTCCCGCGGCTCGGGGAACTGCGCCAGGTAGGCGTCGATCACCTGGAGAAGTTCCTTCCGCAAGTCCCCGATATCGGGAAAGGCGTAGGAGTCGATATTTGAGAGATGTTCCGACAGGGCCCGCTCTTCCAGGCCCTCGCCCGCCCAATGGGCGAAATCGTTCGTATATTCACGGACGATCCCCTTCAGGAAGTACTGATAGGTGTGATGATAGATTGATTCATCACTTATCTCCGCGATGGTATCCCGCAACTCGCGCAGATTTTTCGCCTTTTTTCCCCGTGATTTTGAAATGCTGATGCACTGATTGAACTGGAAGGACTTGCTCATTTTTTCCAATCCTTTTCCTCTCTCAAGTAGACGGTGCGATGGGGGAAGGGAATATCGATTCCCTCATTCTTGAAACGCTTGAAAATCCTTTTTCGCAATTCATGCTGCGCAGCATACTGGTCGACGAATTCCCGCACCTGGCAGATAAGAGTGAATTCGAGGGCGCTGTCGCCGAACCCGGGGCTGAACCGGACGAGGGGCTCATAGTCTTTCATCAGTCCGGGAATTTCCTCGATACCGTTTTTTGCTTCTTCCAGGAGAATGCGTTCGACCTGTTCCGGGTCGGCATCATAGCTGACGCCGACGGGGAGCAGCAGGGACATCCGCTTTTCGGGCAGGTAGTAGTTCGTCACGATGCTCTGGGCAAGCTTGCTGTTCGGTATGACGACGATATTATTCGGCAGCATCCGCACCCTCGTCGTCCTCCAGGTGATGTCTGCAACGTACCCTTCCTGGCCGCTCTCGAGCTTGATGAAGTCCCCGACGCGGACTGACTTTTCTACGAGAATATGAACGCCGGCGAAGAAGTTCGCCAGGGTATCCTGCAGGGCCAGGGCAACGGCAAGACCTCCGATGCCAAGGGCCGTAATGAGGGGGGCGATGGAGATGCCGAGCACTCCCAGTATGATCAGCAGGCCGATGAGCAGAATGGAGCCCTTCACGATCCCGTGGCCGAGTCCCGTCGCCGGTATGGATACGTTCGACCGCTGTATGTAATGCTTGAATATTCTGCCCGAGAGGTTCGACAGCGCAATGGTGACGGAAAAAATGATAATAATGATAATCGATTTGTTGATATACCGGAGGTACGCCTCCGGGATATCGGACAGGGAGATGCCTGCATAGATGCCGAGGGCGAGGGCCCAGAAAATGGACGGCGTTTTGAGGGACCGCACGGCGATGTCGTCCATCTGCGTCTCGGTTTTTTTCGACCATGTCCTGAACATACGATAGACGATAAAGCGTATGATCAGAAAGAGGACGGAAGCTGCCAGAGAAAGGGTTGCGGGGTAAAATAATGCCTTCATGGTAAGATCCATATCTCTATCTATCTCCTCGGCGTCGCAGCCCTTATGAAAAGAGGGCACCGAATGTCGGTGTGAACGGTTTGCATGCCGGCCATGTTATGGCTTCCGGCGCCGGGCCTTCTTCGCTGTTTTTTTCCGCGCTGCTTTTTTCTTCGTGACTTTCTTCCGGGCCGTCTTTTTACCCGCTTTTTTTGTCGCTTTCCGCGGCGATGATTTCCTTTTCGGCTTTACGATGATAACACGCTGCTCGAGTTCTTTTATCGCGGAGAAGATTTCCTTTACCTTTTTGTCGTCCAGGGGATTTTTAGCCTGTCCCTTGAGGGAGTGGATCCGTCTGCCCAGTTCCAAAAACGCTTTTTCCAGCTTCTCTTTGCGTTTTGCGATCTGCGGGCGCCGGTCCATGGCCCGCGTGATGCTATCGGACGTCTTTTTGCCGCGCGACGACTTCCTGCCCTTCCCGAGGCCCAGCCCGCTCTTGATCCCTTTCGAGAAGTCTTTTTTTACTTTTTTCCAAAAACTCATTATGCTCCTTCCGGAGGAGGGTTTCCTGTGGCTTGCCGGTGAATGGAGTGATGATGCCTTCTCTGCGGGGTGCTGACGAGACGATGTCGGCTCAGCATTCGCGCGCAGGGGCAATGTACATGAGCGAGTTTTCGTGGTTTGTCACGTCATGTTCAGGAGCAAATAAATTGTAGCATATTCTCAGGAGGGAGTAAAGGTGAAAGCGGCCATCAGCGTTGCGGGGCCTTCAGAATTCTCGCGTTGATCGCCACGATAACGGTGCTCAGCGACATGAGCACCGCTCCCATGGCAGGGCTGAGGAGGATCCCCGCATGGTAAAGCGCCCCTGCGGCGAGGGGGATGGCGACGGTGTTATATCCCGTGGCCCAGGCGAGGTTCTGGACCATCTTTCGGTACGTGGCCTGCGCGAGGCCGATGATCGCTACTGCGTCGAGGGGGCTGCTCTTCACGAGGACGATGTCCGCGGTCTCGACGGCAACGTCCGTGCCTGCGCCGATGGCGATGCCCACATCGGCCTGGGCAAGGGCCGGGGCGTCGTTCACGCCGTCGCCGGTCATGGCCACCATGAGCCCCCGGGACTGCACCTCTTTCACTTTTTGCGACTTTTCGTGGGGGAGGACTTCTGCGAAGTAATCATCAAGTCCCAGCTCGCCGGCCACCCATCGCGCTGTGGCGCGATTATCTCCCGTGAGCATCATGGTCTGAATGCCCATCTGCTTCAGCTTTGCGATAGCCTTTTTGGAGTCAGGCCGGATAATGTCTGCCAGGGCGATGGCTCCTGCCAGGTTGCCGTCGATCAGGACGAATACCACGGTCTTGCCCTGGGCGGACAACTTTTCGATCCGAGTATCTTCGGCAGGGAGATGCTTTTCCCGGAGGTATCCGGGGCTTACGACTTTTACGTCCTTTCCATTCACCTTTCCCTCCGCTCCTTTGCCGGGTATGGCCTTGAAGCCACTGACTTCGAACGTTCCGGAAGAGGAAGCAACGATACCCCTGGCAAGGGGATGTTCCGAGTGTGCTTCCACGGAGGCGGCGTAGTTCATCAGCTCCTGTCCATTTAATTTGTCGCTCAAGAGAATAGTGTCAGTCACGCCGAACCGTCCTTCGGTGAGCGTGCCGGTCTTGTCGAAGATTATCGCCTCGATGTTCCGGGCCCGTTCAAAGGCGGCGCGGTTTCGTATCAGCAGGCCGTTTTTAGCCGACAACGCCGTGGAAACGGCAACAACGAGGGGTACGGCAAGGCCGAGGGCATGGGGACAGGTGATGACCATGACGGTGACGGTCCGTTCGAGGGCAAAGGCGAAATCCTTGTGCATAACGGCGAGCCAGATGAACAGGGTTATTGCCCCGCCTCCCAGGGCGACAATGGTGAGCCACAGGGCGGCGCGGTTGGCCAGGTCCTGCGTTTTTGATTTACTCTCCTGTGCTTCCCGCACGAGCTCGATTACCTGGGAAAGAAAGGAGTCTTTGCCGGTTTTCTGTATTTCCGCGGTGAGGGAACCTTCACCGTTGATCGCGCCGCCGATGACCTTGTCGCCCGGCTTTTTGGAAACCGGCTTTGACTCACCCGTCAGCATGGCCTCGTTGACCGAGCTCGCGCCCTTTACGACGGCGCCGTCGGCCGGCATCTTTTCACCCGGCTTGATCAAGACCCGGTCCCCGCTCTTCAGCCGCCCCAGCGGAACGTCCTCGGTGCTGCCGTCGGGGTTGACGAGGTGGGCTTCAGCGGGCATCAAGCGGGCAAGTTCCTCGAGGGCCCGGGAAGCGCCCATCACGGACTTCATCTCTATCCAGTGGCCGAGGAGCATGATGTCCACGAGGGTGACGAGTTCCCAGAAAAAAATCTTGCCTTGCAGGCCGAAGACCACGGCGCTGCTGTATACGTAGGCCACGGTGATGGCGACGGCGATGAGGGTCATCATTCCCGGCGCCGCCTGTTTCAGCTCGTCAACGAGCCCTTTCAGAAAGGGGTGGCCGCCGTAAAAAAAGATGAACGAAGACAGGAGAAAGAGGATCGCGAGGTCGCCGGTGAACCGGATCGTCTCCCCGAGTCCGAGGAACTGCTGTATCATCGGGGAGAGCATGAGGACCGGGATGGTGAGGGCCAGGGAAATCCAGAATCGTTTTTTGAAATCTGCCACCATGTGGGCATGGTGGCTGCCGTGGTCACGGGCCTTCTTGTCATCGTGCTGCATTTCATGACGCCCTTCCTGTGCAGCCTGTTTCATGTCGTGGTCACTGTTCTGCATGATATCTATCTCTCAAGTTCAGGCATAACGACTGTCTTTCCGAGATCCTGCCTGGTAAGGACCTACAATGTACCCTTATGCCGCCCTTTTTCTCAGGTCGATGATATATTGCCGCGCGGCGAGGGCCGCCTTGGCCCCCTCGCCGGAGGCGATGACGATCCTTTTGCCGAAGGCGTCGGTAACATCGCCGGCTGCAAAAATTCCGGGATAGGACGTGGAACAGTCGGGGTTTATCATGATCTCGCCGCGATCGTTCAGGTTTACCATGCGTGAGTCGAGAATGGGACTGGGTTGAAGTCCGATGGCGATGAAGATTCCTTTCACCTGCAGGTCTACGGTTGTTTCCCCCGCCAGTTTTCTGATGGTGACACCGGAGAGCGTGCGGTCGCCCTTCAAGGCAACGACTTTGTGCAGTTCATAGATCTCCACGTTGTGCATCCCCCGAAGCCGTTCGATGATCGAGGGGTCTGCCGTGAGTTCGGTGACCGAGACAAGATGTATATTCCTTGCCACACCCTGCAGGTTCTCCACCATCTGGAGCACCGAGTTTCCCCCGCCGACAACGGCTACGTCTTCGCCCTGGACGAAGGAGAGGTCCTGTATATTTCCGGAAAAAACGCCCATTCTCTGGAACGTTTCTTCGCCTTCCACGTTCAGCTTTCTCCGCGCCATGCCGGCCGCTATGATCACGGACTTGGTGAAAAATTTCTTGAGTTCCGCCGTCGTTATGATAAAGCCGCCTTCTGCAGGCTCAATCTTTTCAACTTCGCTGATCAGATGATCGATATAATTCGAGTGAATTAATTGATCTTGAAACTTTTCGATAAGTTCAGGCCCGGTAATGAAATCGTAGCCCATATAATTTGCTATTTTTGTACTGTCGAACGCCTGCCCGCCGAGGTCTTTTGCTATGAGAAAAACGTCCATTTTGAGCGTGGCGGCATACACCGCGGCCGTCAGCCCGGCAGGGCCGCCGCCAATAATAATGAGGTCATAGGACGTGCGCGGAAGCTTGCAGATCTGTCCATTCAGAAACTTTTCCTTGCATCCTTCAGAGCAGAAATAGGAGATGTCTCCGTCGCACTCCGTCGTGACCGCCGTCTTTTCGTCGACTTCCATATTACATACTGGATCGGTGACGTTCATTTGCTCTCCCTCCCTTCATGGTGATGTTCATGGTGGTCAGGCAGCGCTGATGGATCTACCGGGTCCCGAGATGTCTCGCGAAGAGAATTTTTAGCCGCAATGAAATAAAGATACCCATATTTGTGTGCCCTATTTTCTCATTATTCATTTTCCTTGTTTCTGGAGCTTATCCATCGTTTTGTTCATTTTCTTCATTCGGCCCTGCATGTTTTTCATCCTGCTCTGGTCCATCGATCCCTTCTCCATCTGTTCAGACATGTCGTGCATCATTCCGGACATGTCTTCCATCATGTGCGACATTTCTTTCATCCTGCCCTGATCCATGGGCATGTTCATGGTCTGCTGCATCTTTCCCATCGTTTTCTGCATCTGGTTCGTCATGCCGGACATGTCTCGCATCATCTCCTGGTGCATCAGCTGAGACGAGTGCTGCATACCCTCGTGCTTCTGTCCGCCCGTCATCCCGCCGCCCATCTGGGCAAAGGAAACCGCAGTCATAAGACCGAGTGTCGCCGTCACCACCGCTAACATCATTATGTTCCGCTTCATGTGCTCCTCCTTTTGTCGTAATTGTTTCATAGGATTTACTGCTTTACGTGAAATTTTGCAAAACATATGCCGAAAGAGGGCGGTGAATTTTATCATCGAATCAATAAGTTACAAAACGCCTGTCGTCGCTGCACGTAACTTGTGGAGTTATTGATTTACGAGGTGAAGCATTTACTACAGTTTTCAGATAGTAAAACCAGGCCAGTTAGGAGAGAGAGAGGGCCGAGTAACATTTTTTGTCCGGGAGGACAGGATTATTGCCTTGGTGGAGGTACCTTTCGCGGAAAGAGCAACGCCACTTGTGTTCTTAGCCAAGCCTATCCTGCCGGCATCATGAGAGGAGTTTTACGATTTCTTCGGCAATCGCTTCGCCCATGCCAGGGAAATAGCCGGGATAGATCTTCACGATGGTGTGGTCCTGGCCCAGAATATAGGTGATCGGGATGCTGCGAATCGCGTAGGCCTTGCCCGCCTTTCCGTCATCCATGAGCAACGGGTACGTCAGGTTGTAGGCCTTCGCGAATTCCCGGACCGTTTCCACGGCGCTCGCTCCTTCATCCATGCTGATGCCGAGGACGGCGACGTTTTTCCCCTGGAAGGCTCGGCTGAGCGCTTCGAATTCCAACGCGGAAATCTTGCAGGGCCCGCACCACGTGGCCCAGAAGTCTATGACCACGACCTTGCCGGAAAAGTCCGACAGACGTACAGTGTCCCCGTCCAGGTCCTTCAGGGAGAAGGACGGCGCCTTGTTGCCCAAGACGGGACGCGAAGCTTTGTCCTTCTGGCAGGCGGGGATAAAGAAAAAAAAGAACAGAAGTGCTATGGTGGTAAACTTTTTCATGAAGGGCCTCGATTGCAGATGTATTCATGAAGAGCATGAAGGTTCAGAAAGAGGAGAGCATATCGTATGAAACCGTGGGTCAAAAACAAGAGCACCATAAATATTCGGGATTCGGTTATTTACAGAGTCTTTCCTTCGTGACTCTTCGTGTCCTTCGTGGTCCCCGTGTCATTCCTTGGCTATATCCTCTTTCATCCGCTCGAACTCCTCGAGGCTGATTTCGCCCGCAGCGTAACGTTTTTTGAGGATATCGAGGGCGGAGCCCTCCTTTTTTCCTCCGGCAGTGTGCCTGACGAGATAGACGATCGCGAAGATGATCAGTCCCCAGAAGATGAACGTGAATATCCATCCGAACCCCATGCCCCAGCCGTATTCGCCCCCGTGCATGATAGCCCCTCCTCTTTTTTATAAGGCATAGTATGCTGAATCTTTGTTAAGAAAAAGCGGGGAATGCCTTAAGTATATCAGAAAATAATACGGTTGCCTTTCAATGCGAACGTTCGTTCTAGGATAGACGGATATATGCCGTGAAAACTTTAGCTATTTCTCCGGGTGTGGAAGCAGGGAAGCGACGTCCCCAGGGAATGCATAATTATGAAATTTCATGCATATAAACATAAAGCAAAGTGCTCCGTTCTGTCCCTGAGCAGAGGGTGCTTCTGCCGTGAGCATTGTAACCTATGGGTAAAATGGGTATAATGAAGGGTATGAGTACTATTCATAACCTGGAAAACTGCATGGTCTGCGGTTCACGCCTCGATTACCGCAAGAAATCCGGCGAGATGACCTGTGCCTACTGCGGCAGGGTGGAGCAGGGGCACATTACCTGTCCTGACGGGCACTTCATCTGCGAGGCTTGCCACGGCCGCGATGCCATGCAGGCCATCGAGAATCTCGCATTTTCAGCCGGGTCACCGGACCCCCTGGAGATCGCCGAGTTCATGATGAGTATCCCCAACCTTCCGATGCTCGGGTGCCAGCACGCGTTTATTGCCGCCGGCTCGTTCATGGCCGGGCTCAAAAATGTGCTGGAGGGCAGGATCACGGATGAGGATATCAGGGAGGTCTTCAACAGGACGGAAAAGCAGGCCGTGAGCGGCTACTGCGGACTGACGGGCGTGTGCGGTATTGCGCCTGCTATCGGCGCGTGCTTCTCGGTCTTTCTCGGCTCCCGGTGCGGCTCGGACTCAGAGCAGAAGATCACGATGGAGGCGGTAACCAGGGCGGCGACGGCCATGATGGAGCTGACGGGCCCGAGCTGCTGCAAGGCCTACGTCCGTTCCTCCCTCCTGTCGGCAGTGGAGTTGTTTGAAGAGAAGTTCGGCATCGTGCTGCCAGTCGGCAATCCCGCTGTTATCTGCAAGCAGGTTGTCCGGCACCCGCACGGCTGCCGGGGCGATCGGTGTCCTTACTATAAAGCCGAGGTAAAAGACGTGTTTGCCGACGCTGTCCACATGCCGGTGACGGTCTGCCATACGTGAAAGGTCTGATGCCGTCCGGTGCGGACGGCAGAAGTTATTAGCCACGGATAGCCTTGAGACAGAGGCGGCCACTCGTGAACACGGATTGGCAGGGATGAGGTAATTTCGGAAAGTGGACCATTTCTTCATTCCGCACTCCGAATTCCCCACTCCGCACTATTCATTGCCCCCAGTCACCCGCAGTCATACTCCACCAGCATTCCTTCCTTGACCTTCCGGGCCTTTTCCTTGCCTGCCAGTTTCTCGGCAATGGCAAGGCCGAAGCAGAGGGCCGTGCCTGGTCCGCGGCTGGTCAGGATGGTGCCGTCCTGCACCACGGTTGTTTCCTCGTAGAGCGCTGTCCCGAGCCGGTCTTTGTAGGTCGGATAGGACGTGACGCGCCGGTTGTCGAGTACGCCGGCGTTCGCGAGCACCGTGGGCGCGGCGCATATCGCACCCGTAAGCTTGCCCTTGTCGTTGAAGCTTTTGATGAGTGTTTTCACGCGGGGATCTGCGTTCAGGTTGTCCGAGCCGGGCTGGCCGCCGGGTAGCACGATCATGTCGAAGTCATCGGCCTTCACCGTGTCGATGATCGTATCAGGGATGACCTTCACCTTCCGTGCGCTCGCTATGGGCCCGTCATGGAGTCCGGCGATGATTGTCTCGATCTCGGCCCTGCGCAGGACATCGACGATGGCCATGGCCTCCACTTCCTCGAAACCGTCGGCAAGTAAGACTACGACTCTGGGCATCTCTTCCTCCTTGTGGTACGGGGAATGGGTTGGCACAGGATGATCAATACTATACCATCCCGACCGATTCCTATCAAGCCCCACACCATCATACTGGTACGCTGATGTCGGTAAGCAGGTCACTGGTATTTTCCGCCCTCTTGATTTCCCGTGAAATTATGCTATTGTGTTGATACTACTCACGGTACCTCAGGAATTGTACGGAAGGTCAGGAAGGACGGCCTATGAAGTTGATTGTAGAGATTATCAGCATCATTGTTGCCGGAGCGGTGCTCGGCCTGGTTGCTGCTTATTTTCGCGTATTAGACAACATCTGGGCCGTGATCATTCTTGGGATCGTCATCATAGCCCTGATCGTGTTTGGTATGCACTTAGGCAAGAAAATGTGGGAGGAAGATGATTGGCCGGATTAAGACGGCTCTTGGGGACTTGGCATGGATTTTATTCTTTGATTACGAAGAGGATATCTTTTAATCTGCGGAGAGAAAAAACATGCCCTGGATTTACGACTGGTGGAACGACATAGAGACATCCGACCTGGGAGAGACCGCCTTCAAGAACGATACGGAGAGGATAGCTCAGGCACTGAGGGAGGGCATCGACTGGGAAAGGGAAGGGGCACGCGTGCTCGAAGGCGCTCTTTACGGCGGGAACTGCGATCTGGCGGAACGGATACTGGAGCACGGGAGTCCCGTCGAAGACAACACCTATTGGGTAGCACGGCGCAAGTGCCGTGGCGTGTACCGGAGGCTGCCGCCCAATCCCGCTGTTCAAGAGGAAGTGGACGCCCATTTTGCCAAGGTCGATCTGAACTGGGCCATCGTCAACATGGAGCATGATCAGGTGCGGCAGTTATTACAACAGGGCACCGATGTTCATAATGACATCTTGATCAGCCATGGATTGAGCGGTTACCGGCCGATACATTTGGCGGCACGGTCCGGCGACGGGGAGATCCTGACGATGGTGCTGCAGGCCGGCGCGGATCCGAACATGCTTATGGACGACGGGAAATCTCCTCTAAGGATGGTGTGCGAAAACACCCTTTTCACCGGGAGGCAACGAAAGGCCCTGTATCGCATACTGCGCGAGTCAGGGGGCGAGATCATCCCCCGTCGGGGACGATTCGAAGGCTGGCTGGCTCAATGGGGATTTCTGATAGCAGAATCCGCGCTGCGCAGGGAAGGTCAACTCTAAACGGTGACTCAGAGTCTGACATACTATTACATTACGATGAGGTGAATAATGGAGAACATGAATAAGACCCATGTGGCAGCAATAATCGTGGCGCTAGGAATAGTCCTATCTTCGCTTTTTCTATCGAAATTATTCGTCAGGATCAAGCATGAGCAGGACATTACCGTTAAGGGATACGCGGAAAAAAGTGTGATCTCGGACATCGGGAAATTCGAATGCTCTTTTTCAGCAAGAAGGGTCACTCTCAACAGTGCGTATCGTGATTTGCAAAAAAGCAAAAAAATTATTTTAGCATTCTTGAAGAAAAAGGGAGTAAAAAAAGAAGAAATTGAGCTGGGCAATATTGGCACGCAAAAAATATTCAAAAAGGATCCGAAAGGCAATACGACAAATGAAATTGAGTATAACACTGCCAATCAAAGCATCACAATTACGTCGAACAATGTGCAATTAATCAAGGATGTCCATCAAAAAATCACCGAATTGATAAAAAACGGCATTGACCTCTACGCGGGATCACCGAAGTATTATGTTTCAAATCTAGATGATATAAAAGTCGAGTTAATTGCTAAAGCGACTGAAAACGGTTATCAGCGCGCCGGGATCCTGGCCCTTAACAGCGGCGGCAAGGTCGGCGCGTTGAGTTCCGCGCGGCAGGGTGTTTTTCAAATTACCGCTCCGAATTCCACTGAAATTTCGGGCTATGGTGTTTATAGTACGTCGACTATCAAGAAAGTTGTGAAAGCAGTAGTAACGCTTGAATACATGATAGATTAACTGAGCCGGGAGCGACTGAGAGGAAGAAGTTTCCGCAGAATTTTGTTGCTGCAATCGTCTCCGGGGCCGCAAAAAATGCCCCCCTTTTTGCATCGATTGCATCCCTCGTTTGCGAAGGAGATGACTTTTTAATCTGCGTCCTCTTACAGTCATTTCACTTTGCGTTCAATGTGACTTTGCGGTTTATCTTTTTTGAGGTTAGCCACAGGTGGCCGAACATGAATGACCGGATTCCTCCTGAAGACCTACTGTTGCAGGCAGTAAAAGAAAGATCGATCCCAGCCATCGATGAGCTGCTGCGGCTGAACGTAGACATCAATAGCGAAGGGCTTATCGGTCTTACGCCGCTCCTGGTTGCTGCGATGAACAATGATGCAGAGATGATCGAATGGCTGATTGTCCACGGCGCGGACGTCGATTATCACCGGAGCAGACCGCCCCTGGTCGGCGGACCGGCAACGGCCCTGGCCATGGCTGCCGCCTCCAATGCCGTGGAGGCCATGGAAACACTTCTCCGGCACAAGGCCGAGGTCGACCTGCCCTACAAGGACAACGGCATGACGGCGCTCATGTATGCTGCTGAAAAAAACGCGAAAGAAGCGGCCGAACGTCTCATCGATGCTGGCGCCGATCTCGAAGCCAGGACCTACGGTATGTTCGGAGGACCGAAAAAGACCGCTCTTTCCGTCGCCGCCATCAACAGCGCCAAAGAGGTCGTGAAACTGCTGCTTAATCGTAACGTGGATGCGAAGCCTTTGCGGAAGGCGAGAAAAGAGATCCCGGCAGGTATGGTTAAATGGCTCAAAGCCAAGGGCGTTTTATAATGTTGACAGTCTGATAGCCTCGCATCGGCGACGTGCCATGCTTGAAATCTGCAATGTTTTTGGGACTGCAGGTTCCCTTCCGTATTCGGCTCTCTCAACTGACAAGTCCCCCGATTCGATCCTTCCCCGGCTCTCCTCTTCTATGCGGTCTTCTTTAATCCTTTATC
>DMKB01000001.1:0-5085 GCA_003454665.1 Nitrospiraceae bacterium
CTGTCTAAGACTTTTCCTGCTTCGAGATTTAATTCTTGCCTTTCACCTTCCGCACTTTTTTTGCGTTGATTAGCGTCAACTCGCGGTGTTCTTTCATTTTCTTGCTTTTTCTCTTCCCCGTTTTTTCTTCGCGTCAATTCGCGTCAATTCGCGGCGTTCTTTTTTTGTCGTGCCCTTCGTGGTTACACTCGTATTTTCCTGATGTTCAACTTCTTCAGATCCATCTCCCCGAAACCCCGCTTATGCCCGATCTTCACGTATCCCAGGTCGCTCCCCTTCATGCCGAAGAGCGTGGCGCCGAAGGAATCGACGGCCACCTGGTCCACGCCTGCCACGATCGTATCAAGCTTTTTCACATCGGCCAGGTTCCCTCCCTGGGGCCCATTTGCCGTAAGTATCCGCACGGCATCGAGAATGTTGAGCGTCGGTTTGACGGCCATGGCCAGGTCAACGAGGCTCTCGTCCAGGCGCTGGTGGATCCTCCGCCGGGAGCCGCCCATCACGCCCATCCAGTTCTTCATCGTCATGGTAAGCTTTGCCAGGCCGTGGTCTTTTGCAATCGGCACGTTGATCACCTTGTCGGACTCGAAAATGTCAGTATAAAGCGGCCAGTTTTTGAGGACCTCGCCCTTCAGCTTCATGTCCTTGAACTTACGGTCATCCATGTAATCTACCGTTGCTCCGGCAGCGCCTGCTGCGGCGGATATCCCGCTCTGGACATAACAGCGCCGGGGATCGTTCACCGTGCGGTCGAAGACCTTCACCTTTTTGGCGCCGGCCTCGACGCAGAGACGGACCACTTCGCCGACGACCTCGGGGTTCGTGTTCCCCGCCTGCTCAGGCACCCGGTCCCAGCCGATGTTCGGCTTCACGACAACAATATCGCCGCGCGAAATGAACCGCTTCATTCCCCCGAGGGCATCGATGGCGGCCTTCGTGATCCGGGCAGGAGACGCTCCCCTGGCCACAACAAGGTCAGGCCGGGCTGCTGCAAATAGTGGCTCTCCTCCCCAGGGCAGGGAAAGACCAATCCCGGTGATTGCTCCCACCTTCAGAAATTTTCTTCTGTCCATTGAGCACCTCGTGATAAATAAGAGTGGACATGCACGGAACAACATCGGTTTGGAATGATTAAAATATATAGGGTATCCGCCAGGCTGTCAAGGCTTTACTGCGCTATTCAACAGACCGCCGGGACGCCTGCTCTTCAGGAGGCTTCTCAACCGTAAGGAAACAGGTGCCCGTATACACGAGGCCCGTCGTGCCGTCAATGCTGATAAGCATGCCCTCTGTTATGGTCTCATCCCCTATCCGCGCCGAGAGCTGCCCCCCGGTCCCCGGTCCAATGTGCATGTTTGAACAGCCTACAACTGCAGTAAGGTCGAATTTCTGCGCCAGGAGTGAGGCATGGGACGTGGGACCGCCGGCAGCCGTCACGATCCCGTCGATATACGGCATGAGCGAGACATCATCGGTGCTCGCTGTCGTCCGCAGCAGGATGACGGGCAGATTGTTCTCTTTTCGCAATGTCTTGATCTGCTCGGGCCGGGACGACAGGGTCGCGACTCCGCTTAAGACGCCGCCGTGCACCCCGACGCCCCGGGTTATGACATTCTCTTCCATCCTGCATACATCATGGAACTTCTTGGTGAATTCCCGGTGAAACTCCATGCGTCTCGTCTGGAGTACGGAAATCACCCGTTTTCCGTCGGGCCCCGTGGTATAGGTGGCCTCCACCTCCTGCGACAAGCCCCGCATCGCCTTCTCGACCTCTTCTCCAAGCTCTTCGTGCATGCGAAACAGCACGGGATCGATCTCTTCCAGGCTTTTCCCGGGAGACCCTGCCTGCCCCCTGCGAAGCCGGCGATGAGTCAGCCTGCCGTACACCAGGTCGTCTCCCGTGGCAGTCTCTCCGGTGTCGCCAGTGACGCCCTTCTGGTGGGAAAAGGGATCTCTCGTAAAGAATACCGATGCGCCTGAGCCCTGTGCGTTGCCCGAGACCATCTGCATGATCGTCACCGCGGTTCCCCAGTGCTCGGAAACGCCCATGGCCGCCCTGAATTGCCGTGCCCGGTCGCTGTACCACGACCGGTATATGGCGGTGACTGACTGGCGCAGCTGTTCATAGGGATCATCGGGGATGTCTGCTCCGAGGCGCGACACCTCCTGGAGGTATTGACTGACCATGTTCTCCAACTCCTGCGCACTCAGGGCATCACCGTCTCCTTTGCCGCTTCCTTTCCTGACCTGTGCAGCGATGGCCTCAAATACCGTAATATCAAGATCAAGAACCACGGTGGCGTAATGCTCGATGAACCTCCGGTACGAATCCCAGCCCAGCCATGGATCATTCTTCGTGCTGATGAATCCCGCCAGCGTTTCCCTGTTCATCCCGCAGTACAGAATCGACGAAAGGATCCCCGGCATGGAAATATAAGAACCGCTCCGCACCGAAAGGAAAAGCGGATTTTCCTTATTACCGAACCGTGTGCCGCTCCGCTTTTCGATTGTGCCTATCGCCTTCTTCAGGACAGGAAGAAACCGGTCAGCCGCCGTATATTCCCGATACCCCGGCGTATGGTCTGCCGTAAAGACAACTCCCGGCGGTACGGGCAGATTGCGATTGCTCAGGTACATCAGGTTCTTTGCCTTTCCGCCGAGGAGCGGAGCGAGTCTCGACACATCATCGTCATGCAGTTCATCGAGGGTAACATACTCGCGCGCTTTTCCGGCACCTTCCGAAAACATAATCTGCTCATCGGAAGCGACCTGCATGCCGTCGGTGAGTGTTGTTATCAGACGGTCCAGCAGCCTGTCCAGTTCCGTTAATCCGGCAATACTGCTCACCATGTCCCGCATGACGATATCGGCTGCCTTGTTGATGAAATTGCCCTCTCCGTCATCAAGATTTTTCAGACGGTCCGGCAAGTCCTGCGCCGGAAGGGCCTGCAGAACATCGACGATAGGATGGTGAAACATCCCATGGAGCGACTCGACCATCCACGTCATCTCCCCCTGCCATATCCTGAGCAGATCGATAATCTGGGAACAATGCAGGTTATTTGCCCTGAAGACCGCTATCAACTCATCTGCCTGGAAATTATCGAGCCCATGGAGGCTGAACAGGTCGTTCACCATGCCGAGGGACTGCACCCATTTCTTGCACGCAGCGCCGGAAGATCGCTCGCCTGTCCGGCTGATCGTGGTGATCATATTTTCCATCAGGGTACGGATATATGTTTCCTGTCTGAAGGCTTCACCAAGGGCGTCAAACTTGCGCTCATGGTACGAACCGAGTACCGACGGAATACCAAAGGCAATATGACGCTTGAAGTACAGGGACTCTTCAGGGTCGGTCTTTTCCGACGACAGGATCGTCGATTTCATACGCTTCACGGTTTCGAGGTGCCCGGCAAAGGTGCTGAAGGGATCGTCCGCCTGCTCATCATGGCCGCCGAAAGAATACTTTTTCGACACTTCCTGATAGATTCTGCAAAGAAGCAGGACCTTGGCTTTCACCTCCTCCGTACCCGACATGCGGGCTGCCTCTCGCCGGAGCGCATCCTCCTGCGCATCAAGGATATGATCAAGGTGCAGTCCCTCGTTGTCCAGGATGCCCAGGGAGGTAAAGAGCGGTTTCGCCACGGCAGCGTACTGCCCAAGCAGTTCCCCATTCACGTCCGTTAAAACGTCTTCCGGCACTGCCCCCTCGAGGAATTCAGGGGAATTAAACGTCCAGGTGGTGATAATCTTCTCTATCAGCTGAATATTGTAATTACTGGCATTCACGTGGACCTGTTTCCTGAGAAAATACAGGATTGGGTCGTTTCCCCAGGAGTCGATTTCCGTGGTATCGTCACGTATCCTGCCGGTGGCGCCTACTTCATTGAAATATACCGGGAACTTTTTGAGCAGTAGGTAATTGAGCAGAAAATCGTTCTCCCGAGCCGGTGAATTCAGGTAAGCGGAGATGTCCCGCTGGAACAGCTTATCATCGGGGATGAGGACGCCCGTCACGTACAGGTTACCGACTACCTGGACAAGGATCTCCCTCAGTTCGCCCCGGCTGTGGCCCAGGATTGCGAGAAACTTCGAGATTCTGGCACCGTGGAGGGGATTCAGGATCTCCGCCCAGGACTCCCGGGAAAAGCCCGATACGTTCGGCGCGGGAATGATGATTTTTTTTACGAGGGAAACATACCGGGACAAGAGATTGTTGCTGCCCGATGCAATGATGGATTGTGCGGTACCGGGATTCAGGAGCAGATCGTCCCGTACGGCCTGAGGGCCCTCGGCAATCGACTGCAGCAGCGTTTCCGCGATATCCGCCCTGCCCAACGCGATGACCCTGTTCATGAGCACAGACGTCTTTTCCGTCACCAGTTCGTATGCCCGGGGAGAAACCGATCCAAAAAAGGGGAGCATATCAAATACTGCCCGTGCCAGGTCGTCGGCAGACTCCCTGGTGGCAGCGCGAACAATACGATCAAAAAAATCTTCTACAAATTGCACATCATCGAGGTGCCACGCGTCCCGGTCCCTGATTCTTTCAAAAATCGCTGCATAGTCCCCCTGGTCGATCAGCATCCCGCAGTCAACAATATCCTGCTGCAGCTTTGCCTTCTGTTCTTCACCAAACCGGCTGAGCAGGTCATGGTCACTCCGTGAGAGCGCCGCCTTCGTGAGGTCAAGCACTGAAGGCGATACGGTCGGAGCGAGCTTAATCCGCTCTCTGAGGAATGCGAAGAGGGAACGGAGCGTGGGGGCCAGGTCGGACTGGGGAACCTTCTCAAAGATACCGGCAAGGACCTGCGCGGCGTGGCGTAACCGGTANNGGGGGAACTGTTCACCACCCGCAGCCAGGTATCCACAAAGAAACGCAGCCGTTCCGGTTCAGCTTCCTGATCCAGCGGAAGCTCGATCAGGGAAAGAACATTGGTTATGGCCTTGTCCCACACGGTGAGGTCCACCTGAACACCGGCCTTGACAGAATAATCGACGAGCAGCTCGTACCAGCGGGAATAGGCCTGCCGGTCGTGCCAGAACAGGTCGTTGGAAAACCCGTTGATCTCTTCCGAGAATGCC
>DMKB01000001.1:5114-5632 GCA_003454665.1 Nitrospiraceae bacterium
TCGCAAGAATATCCTCTGCCCTGCGCAGAAGGCCGACGGCGCCCGCCAGGGGGGCGGTCAGGGCCTTGAAGTTTATTCCCGTGAGGTCCCGCGAAAGCTCGAGGGCCGAGCTGAACGCTCCGCCTGACGTTTCTTTCTTGAGGAGAAAGGTCCCGATATGCCTGCCGCTCTGCACGATGTCGATCTGGAGGTTCTTCGCTTTTTCGGTTCTGTTGGTGCCGGCCGTAAGGGCAAAAGAGCCTTCCTTGATCAGTGATTTGGAAAACTCCTTTCCTTCATGCATGAGATGGGCGTAGTATTCACCGTCCGGCATGGCGAGGATACTGCCCTGAACTATCGTGGAGCCATCCCCTTCGGTGATGCAGAAATCCTTCATCACGAGAGCGGTAATGACCCCCTTGTAGGCAGTCGCAAGGGTGCCCAGGAGGTAATCGAGTCTGCAGAGGTCAGTGCGTTCCTTCATTTTTTCCCTACCCTCGACGCGTTCGAAAATATGGCTCTTCTGACTTTTCTGTGGG
>DMKB01000293.1 GCA_003454665.1 Nitrospiraceae bacterium
CTCTACTGCTTCCGCAATACGCATCGCCCTTGACAATGCGATTATCATATTACTCCGGCGGCGTCATTGTCCAAATCGCGACACCTGCCGTGCTTGCACTGCCCCTGCGACGCCCGAGGTGGAACTCCTTGTAAACACAAGAGGTCTTGACTGGCATCGTGACCGGTACGGGGGAAGGTCTCCCGACCAGGTGGGGAACGCCATCCCTCGTTACTTCTCGCTCACCGTGAAATGCTTCTCCCGATCGCTCCCGCCGCTGCGAATAAAAAACTTTTTTAACATTTCCCCTTGCTATTTCCAAAAAGTATGTATATACTTTGATTCGATAACAGTTTTTGACTGTTCCCGCAGCTGATAATTTTCACTACTACCTATTCGAAGGAGGTAAGTTTATGGCAAAGGCCATGACGAAGTCACAGATTGCGGATTACATCGCCAAGAAAGCAGACATCAAAAAGAAGTTAGCAGCGCAGATTCTCGAAGATATGGCAGCTCTTGCGTACAAGGAGGCGAAGAACTCATTTACGTTGCCAGGCCTCGGCAAGCTCGTGCTCGTGCAGCGCAAAGCACGCATGGGCAGAAATCCTCAGACCGGAGAGGCCATCAAGATTCCGGCAAAGAAGGTCGTTAAGTTCCGCGTGGCCAAGGCCGCAAAAGAGGCGATCCTCGGTAAAAAGTAACAGGCGCTTCACAGAGGTCTCATCTCCACTCATTCCAAGGGCATCCCGAACAACCGGGATGCCCTTTGTGTCTCTGCCAAAATATGGAAATACTGCTCTTCATACTTTACCCTCTCGCTCTTTTCCGGCCGCGGTTCATTCTTACCGCCCTCCTGCTCCACGCCTGTCTCATAGGATTCTCAGCATGGCAGTACGGCAGAATCCCCCTCGTCGGACTGCATGACACGCTCGGCTTTCTTGCGTTCTCCGTCGGCCTCGTATACCTCGTGACCGGGTGGAAACGGAGACGTGATCTCTTTACGTATATAGCAATCCCGCTGATTCTCGCGCTCCTCATCGGTTCCGTTCTGTCACCCGCTGTTGCCGGCCCGCTGCCGCCGGTGCTCAGAATCATCTGGTTCGAACTGCATGTTATTCTTTCCTTTGTCTCCTATGCACTGTTTGCGGCGGCCGCGATCCATGGCATTCTGTATCTGGCAAAAAAAGAACCTGCCGCGGAAGCGAATCAATATCTCCTTATTCTCGTCGGCTACATCCTTTTCTCCGTTGCCATGATCTTCGGCGGCATCTGGGCCCACCTGGCCTGGGGCACCTACTGGCTCTGGACCCCCAAGGAACTCTGGACAACGATCGTCTGGTTTGCCTACAGCCTCTACCTCCACGCGCGTCTTGTACAGAATTGGTCCGGTCCGCGAGTCGCATGGATGGGGATAGCCGGCTTTGTTATCGTAATGTTTACCTATGTCGGTGTAGGACTCCTGATGAAAAGCTCGCATGAGTTTTAGAGGAGATCTTTTGGACGCAGATAAACGCAGAAAATACGGATTAAAAAATGAAATATGCTAAACATATGACTTGGTAAATCCAGAAATAACGTATGCGTAAAACTGATTCAGCGTATTCCGTAGTAGAGGTCTTTTATCCGCGTTCATCTGCGAAAATCTGCGGCCCATGAGCATAAAAAAATGAAGTCATTTTTCCTCTCTCTCAAAACGACCGTTTGGATACTTCTTGTTTTGATCGGTCTCTTTTTCATCGGCGCCTACATGATGCCCGCATACCGGCACGTCTTCGGGCCCATGAACAGTCTCATCCTTTTCGAGTGGATAGCAAAGATTGGCATGCGGAGCCTCTGGCAGGCCTGGTGGTTCTTTGCCGCCCTTGCCGCCCTGGTACTGCTCACCATAAATACCATCGTCTGCAGCATACAGGCGATACGCGGGCGGTGGACGCGCCGCGATGTTCTTCTCCGCATCGCGCCACAGATCGTGCATGCCGGCTTTCTGTTCATTCTGCTGGCCCATTTCCTCGGTGCCGGGTGGGGGTACCGGCTCTCCGGCGTAATGCCGGAAGGAGCAACTACGCCGCTGCCGGACAACCAACAGCTTCACCTTGCAAAGATACGCTCCGTCGTCAACGAGGGCGGCTACCTGACCGACTGGTCCGCCGATATCATTTTGTATGAAGGCAGTTCGTACGCGATTGCAGGCACGCTCGGCCCGAATAAGCCCGTCTTCTACCGCGGCGTCGGCATTTACCTCAAAAGCATCCAGAACCGGCGCGGGCCGGCGGCGCAGCTCATGGTGAATAAGGACCCCGGCGCTGTCTGGGCCCTGGTGGGCGGCATACTGTTTACCCTCGGCTGCGTGATGCTGCTCGTATTCAAATGGAAGAAGAGTTAACGTGGTGCGTACCTAGTTTCAAAGCTTAAATAATGCAGCTCTTCGCGGATTAACGTGCATGGGTAGAGACGGTTGCCTTGATCCCGCCGAGGCGGGATCAGGAGCGCCTGGACAAGGCCCTGATAGATAAAACCATTCCGTTGTACCGCCTTCGGCAGGCCGTCCGATGACGCCATGTTGTCAGCGCGATTGCGCGTCCGAGCGAGAGGGAATCCGTCTTGCTCACCAAATTCCTCAGGGACAACGGGAGCATTGTATATGCCGTCGTCTGACTCAGAAATATTCCCATGAAAAGTCGCGTTCTTGTGGCCATGAGCGGTGGCGTCGACAGCTCCCTGACGGCCTCTCTTCTTTTGCAGAGAGGGTATGACGTCGAGGGTGTCACCATGAAGCTCGCGCCCGGCGCCTGCTGCGATATCGGCTCTGCCCAGGCAGTCTGCGCCCATCTCGGCATTCCCCATCACCTGATCGACATGCAGGCGGAATTTTCTCAAGCCATCATCCATGACTTCATTGCCGAGTATCGACGCGGCCGCACACCGAACCCCTGCATCCGGTGCAACGAACGGATGAAGTTCCAGGCGCTTCTCGACTACGCGCGCTCCCACGGCTTTGATCATCTCGCCACCGGCCACTACGCGCGCATTGAACAGGATGCTCGTACCGGACGATATCTGCTCAAAAAGGGCATCGATGCGGAGAAGGATCAGAGCTATTTCCTCTACCGCATGAATCAGGACCAGCTTGGGCGGGTGTTGTTCCCCCTCGGGGAATTCAGCAAGGAAGAGGTTCGACGTCTTTCCCGGGAGCAGCGACTTCCTGCGGCAGAGCGTCCCGAAAGCCAGGAAATCTGCTTTGTTCCTGACAATAATTACCGGAACTTTCTGAGGGAACAGGCCCCGGACATTCTTCGTCCCGGCGAAATGGTCATGACTGATGGAACAATCGTGGGCACCCACGACGGGATAGCCTTCTTTACCGTGGGACAGCGTCGCAAGCTCGGCGTGGCGGCCGGTTCACGGCTGTACGTTGTGCGTGTTGATTCCGAGGCAAACAGGATTGTGCTCGGAACGAAGGAGGACCTGCTGACCAGGGAGGCTTCTGTCTCTGATGCCCAATTCATCGCCATCGACGAACTGCGCTCTCCCCTGGGCGTGACGGTGAAAATTCGCTACCGC
>DMKB01000294.1 GCA_003454665.1 Nitrospiraceae bacterium
CTTCCCGCGCCTCGATAGTCTCCACCTGCCCTTCCGTTGAGCGAACAATCTCGAGCACGGAACTGAGGGGCACGGCAAAAATCTGCCCACCCGTTTCCACGATGAGTGCCTTAATGATCGCGAGGGTAATGGGCAGGGTGATGATGAATTTCGAGCCGAGACCCGCCTCTGTCTCGATCGTAACCATGCCCGAAAGTCTGGAAACGTTCTTCTTTACGACATCCATCCCCACGCCGCGGCCTGAAATCTCGCTCACCGTATCACGCGTGGTAAACCCGGGGAGGAAGATCAGATCCAGGACATCCTTTCGGTTCGTCTCCGGATCCAGTCCGTGGTCCCCATCCACCAGACCCTTGCTGAGGGCCGTCGCCAGCACGGTATGGGGGTCTATCCCCGCTCCGTCGTCCGCTACCGTGATAACCACATGGTTGCCCTTGGGAGATGCCGTAAGCGTAACCTTCCCGTGCTCCGGCTTGGCCTGCGCTTTTCGAAGGGGGGGGAGTTCGATTCCATGGTCAATGGCATTGCGGATGAGGTGCATGAGCGGATCAGCCAGGTCTTCGATCATGAGCTTGTCAAGCTCGGTTTCCTCACCCAGGAGCTCAAGGTCAATCTCCTTCCCGGCATCCCGGGCGTTCTTCCTCACCGCCTGCGCGAGGCGGGTGAATATCTGGCCGATCGGCACCATCCGTACTTCGAGGATTCCTTCCTGGATCTCATTCAGTTTCCTCTCGAGGTTCCGGTGTGCCTTCTGAAGGTCAACGGCGACACCGGTAAACCCCTGGGCTGCGCGTAAATCCCGGGCGATCCGGCCGATGGAATTCTTGGTCATGTGCAGCTCGCCCACCATGTTCATGAGTCGGTCGAGCCGCTCAATGTCGACGCGCACGGTCTCGCTCACTGATCTGAGCGCACTCTCGGCATCCTTGCTCTTCTCTGCCGTCCTCACACTTCCGGTGTATGGTACTGCTCCGATGGAAACGCTCGCCATCTTGATAGCGGACGCGAGGAATTCCCGGTCCCTGCCCGTGCCGACGATGAGCGTAAACCTGATATCACTTCCCGCCTTGCTGGCCGCAGGCAGCGTGCAGATGATCTCTCCGTATTTTTTTACTGTCTTGTTGAGTTTTTTGATCTCCTGCTCAAAATCATTCAGATCAAAGGTGGCTTTGAGCTCAAAAAGGTTTTTCTGCTCCCTGATGTTTTCTGCGAGCCGGTACTCTTCGAACTCGGTAAGAACATTCAGGATTTCGGGGGCAAGTCGTATGCCGTCAAGGAGGGAACGGTCGGTGGTTATGAGAGACGCTGTTTGAATGAGATCGTCGACACGGTGCCGGAGGGCGTTGCTCTCTTCCAGCTGCTGGTTTTTGGCGGTCTGCTGAACGAGACGCCCCAAAAGGCCGATCGTCTCGAATAAGACGTCAAGGATCGTATGATCGAGGTCAAGCTTTCCGAGGCGCAGCTCATCGAGCAGGGACTCTGCCTTGTGGGCGAGGCCGGCGTGCTCCTGGAGCCCGTACATGCCGGCGAGCCCTTTGAAAGAATGAAGGGCGCGGAACAGCCCATTGACCTGATCGAGGTCGCAGCGACCGGCCTCCTGCTCGCTTTCGATCGAGAGAAGGGTGCGATTTGCATTTTCCAGAATATCCTCTGCTTCCGCAAGAAACTCTTTTATGGGCCGGTCTTTTTTCACCGAATGGGCCTCTTACAAACGCTGAAGCCGGGATTCGGGGCAGGAGACAACCAGAAGCACCCTGCCGGTAACCCGCACTCCAATCCTCCCTTTCGCCAGAGCACTGCGCCCTGCTCTCGTGCCGCATCCACTATCAATAGACGTTTATTTCCCCGCGATTACGTCCTCGATCAACGTTATGAGCGCTTCCTGCTTAAACGGTTTTTCAATATAGCCTGATGCGCCCAGGGCAATACCTCGTTTTTTATCTTCTTCGCTTTTTTCCGTACTGACAATAATGAGTGGAATCTCTCGATATGCAGGGCTTGACTTCACAAAACCAATCAGCTCGAGACCGTTAATGTCCGGCATGTTGATATCGGTAATGATGAGATGAAACGGGCGCGTCGGCAGGGTCTTGAGCGCCTCAAATCCGTTCGCTGCCTCGACGGCAAAGAACCCTTTCAGTTGTTCCACGGCTATCCGGATCATTGAGCGTATGGCCTTTGAATCCTCAACGATCAAGACATTTTTCATTCCCTCTCCTTCTGTAGTTCGGCAAGCTTTCTCTCGAGCAGTGCCTTTTCGAGCGCGATACCGGCCTGACTCATGAATATCTCGAGCGTCTCGACACCGCCGATCGGCTTCTGGTCAGGCAGGTTGTCGCCGTACACCACCAACGCCACTTTACCGTCGACGATAAGCGGAATGGCCATAACCGAATCGGGCATGGCTCCGCCGAGTTCGCCGATCACGTACGTGTTTGACTCATTCTGCTCGAGGGGCCCCAGATAGCTGTGCCGCATTTCAATCACCGAAGCAAAAAGGGAAGGGGCGTCGAGGGGGACCCGAATATTTCTCACGACCTGGTCCGGTGATTTGCCTTTCAACTCGATGCCGAACTGGCCAAGACCGCGCACTTCGTCCTTTTTCACCATGAACAGGATCGCGCGATTTACAACTTCGCTTGCGTAACGGAGAATCAGGAGGGTCACTTCCGCGGTTGCCGTCGGAAACCGCAGTTCGTCGAACATGGATTTGAGGGCGGTAATCTCCTTGCGTGGCTCTTCCGTCTCTATCCGGGTACGAAACTCTTCAACGGCCGGCTCGTAACTGGCGTGAGCGGCAGGGGGTGGCGCTTTGGGGGCCTGCCTGGGCTCGTCTTTTCGTTTTTCATCGAGAATTCTCGTGCCCTCCATCAGCAGATACTCAGCGCTGATGCCGGACTTGAGCAGGAATTCCTGGGTGTCGATCTCTATCTTGTCTTTCGGGGCAATCTCTCCGAGCTCAAAATTAAAGAACCCTTCTTCCCAGGCGAGGAGGTCATACACGATCTCCTCAATCTGCTTGCGAATAATGCCTTCCAGGGTCTCTGCGGGCAGGACGCCGCTTTCCGAGAGGATCATCCCGAGCGGCTTGTTCGGGTCCTTTTTCTGGCGTGCAAGGCCATCGGACAGGCCCTGTTCATCGAGCAGGCCCTGGGAGACGAGGATGTTGCCGAGGGAATCGCGGATACCGTCACTCGCGGCCTGTACCACCTGACCGTCCTTAAAAACAACCATTCCCGTTCCCCTACGGCTCCTCACGATAAGGGTTCCGGTCTTCTTGCTCAGACTGATAATCTGGAAGATATCAGGTAATGCGAGATCTTCCAGCCTGCCGACAAGGCTCATGCGCGCTCCCGTATAACGTTCATCAACAAATTATATCAAGTTGAGCACAAAAAGCAAGGTTAATAATCGGTTAGAAGGGACGGAAAACCGTCACGGAGAGCATGTTCCGGGCCGGGAATGCCTATGAACCCCGGTAATTGACAAACTGGAGATCCAGACCGAAATCCTCATCCTTGATGAGCTGGATCACCCGCTGCAGGTCGTCCCTGCTCTTGCCTGATACCCGGACCTGGTCTGATTGGATGGAGGCTTGCACCTTGATTTTCGCGTCCTTGATTTTTTTCACGATCGCTTTGGCCTTGTCCGTCGGGATGCCCTGCTGAAGGTCTACCCGCTGCCGCACCGTGCCGCCCTGGGCGGGCTCCACCTTGCCATACGACAGGTTCTTGATCGGGACGCCTCGTTTCACCAGCTTTGATTGCAGAATGTCGATTACGCTTTTCAGCTTGTAATCGTCGTCCGACACGATCGCGAGGGCGTCTTTTTCCTGCGTAATGTCCGACTTGCTCCCCCGAAAATCGAATCGCTGGCCTACTTCCTTCATGGCCTGAGAAACGGCGTTCGTCACTTCCGCCATATCGATATTCGAGACTACATCAAAAGAATTTTCTGCCGCCATGATAACCTCCCGTAGGAAAAAACCAAATAACAAGGATCAAATCACAAATAAATTACAATACCCAAATCCAAAGTCCGTTTCCATCATTAGCAATTGTGGCTTGAAATTTAAGCTCCTCGCGGAATAAGGTGCATGGGCAGAGACGGCTGCCATTGATCCCGCCGAGGCGGGATCAGGAGCGCCTGGGCAACGCCCTGACAAATAAAACCATTCCGTTGTACCGCCTTCGGCGGACCGCCCGGCGACGTCACGCCACGGGCGTGATTGCGCGTCCGAGCGAGAGGGATGCCGTCTCGTTCTCCAAATCCCGCGATGAGCCCAAATTCATTTGGGCTTTGAACCTTCTCAAAAATTATTATTCTATAATCTCCGTCCCCTTCGGCACCGAGAACCGGAACAGCTCGTCCTGCAGCTTCACGCCCTCCTGAATCTCCGTAAACGCAATAGTCGTAACATTGCCGGACCGGTCGAAAATGCGCATTTCCACAATCCGCCCGTCTTCCTCCGATCGCAACCGTATCTTTTTCATGGGGGCACCCGGCCTTTTCGGAACAAGGTCGAGAAGAAGCGGCGTGTTGCCCTTCGGCTGCACCACCGTGAAATCATCCCTTATCGACGCGGCGCCGAGGAGGAACGCCACCGGAATATTCGCCTCCTCGAAATCCGTGAAGGTCCGTTTGATCACCTGTTCGCTCTTCCGGGAATAGAACCATACTTTCTTGCCGTCGATAACAATGCGCTGGCCGTTCGTGTAGTCCAGGCGCAGCCTGCCCGGCTTTTTGATGGACAGGGCTCCGCTGAAGGTCTTCGTCTTGCCGAAGGACTTGAGAAAATTCTTCTGTACCACGCGCGCCCGGAGCGTGCCCAGTTCGCGGTAATGGTTCTCGATCGCCCGGACAGCCTCGTCCCCGCCCTGGGAATGCGCTGTCCCGGCGAAGCAGCAGAACGAGACAACCAGGGCGGCGAGCAGGGGCATGATACTGCTCATCACTGTCCCGCCCGTCCTGCACGCGCGACACTTCCTCCCCTGGTTGCTTCGGGGGCAAATCTGCTGAAACACATCATTCCGTACGCTCATAGATCTCTCACACTCCCGTCCATGTTCTTTCGCACCAGCACCTCCCGCGGCTTAGCGCCGTCGGCCGGGGCAATCACGCCGTCCTCTTCCATCATCTCGATCATCCGTGCCGCGCGGTTATAACCGACCCGGAGCCGCCGCTGGATGAAGGACGTAGAGGCCTGGCCGTTCATGGTTACGAGCTCCACCGCCCGCTCATACAAGGCGTCCCGTTCACTCTCTTCACCGGAAGCCACCTCCGCCTCCGCCACCTCTTTCACCCGCTGCTGCAAGAGCGCATAGTTCGGGTTGCCTTGCTTCTTCACGAACTCCACCACACGCTTGATCTCGCCCTCGGACACGAAACACCCGTGCACCCGGACGGGGTGGGACGTTCCGGGCGGGAGGAAGAGCATATCACCCATGCCGAGGAGGTTTTCGGCGCCGTTCGTGTCGAGGATGGTCCGCGAATCAGTCTTGGACGACACCTGGAATGATATTCTCGCCGGCAGGTTCGCCTTGATCAAGCCCGTAATGACGTCAACGCTCGGCCGCTGGGTGGCCACGATCAGATGGATGCCCGCGGCCCTCGCCATCTGCGCGATGCGCATGATCGAGTCCTCGATCTCGCGCTGGACCGTAAGCATCAGGTCGGCAAGTTCGTCAATAATGACCACGATGTACGGCAAACGCTCCGGCTCGGTCACGAGTTTATTGTATGACTCAATATGCTTTGACCCCTTTCCCGCCAGTAGCCGGTACCGTCGCTCCATCTCAGCCACGAGTGCGCGGAGCGTTTCCGCCGAGCGCTTCGGCTGGGTAACTACGGGAGAAAGGAGGTGGAGTATGCCGTCGTAGACGGAGAGTTCGAGCATCTTCGGGTCGATGAGCACAAGCTTTACCTCATGCGGCTTGGCATTGAACAGTATCGAAAGAATGATGGTATTAATCGCCACACTCTTTCCCGAGCCCGTTGCACCGGCCACGAGGAGGTGCGGCATCTTGTCTATGCTGTGCACGACGGACCCGCCGAAAATATCCTTGCCCAGCGGTACCCTGAGTTTCGATCGGTTCGATTGAAATTCCGGCGCATCGAGCATCTGGCGGAAATAGACGGTCTCCCGTGTGTTGTTCGGAACCTCGATACCCACCGTACCCTTCCCCGGCAGGGGCGCCACGATACGCACACTCGAAGCCTTCATGGCCAGGGCCAGGTCATCGGCGAGGGAAACGATTTTGCTCACCTTCACGCCGGGGGCAAGCTCGAATTCGAACATGGTCACTATCGGACCGGGGTACACCTGGGTCACCCGTCCCTGGATATCAAAATCCAGGAGCTTGCGGGCGAGCAGCTCGGACTGGGCAAGCATGTCCTCATTCGACACTTTTTTCACTGTCGGGGGAAGGGGGCCGAGCAGATCGGGGGACGGAAGCCGGTAAGCCCCTGCATTGCCCGTAAAGGCGAAGCTGGCCTGTGAAGGTGCAGGCACGGCCGGTTTGGCGTCACGTGCCGCCTTTTTTTGCGCCTCGATGATTTTCGGCTGCTGCCGCGGCACGGCCGGGCGTTGCCGCCCCTCTTTTGCCTTTTTCGCACGGGCGCGGTACAGGTTGATCAGGATATCGATCTGCACCCTGAGCCGGGCATACCACCGCCGAAGGGCCGCCAGAAGAAGAGACGGCGAAAGCGGGGTGAGAAGCATCAGGGCAATAGCGATAGCGGTGCCTGTAATAATGTATGACCCGGTTATTGAAAATCCCTTGAGGAGCAGGCGCGAAACCGCATAGCCGAGCACCCCACCCGACGGCAGGTGCTCTCCGAAGAGCGACACGGCGACGCCCTGAAGCCCGAACCACGCGGGCGCTGAAACGAGAAGAATGAATGCACCGAGAACCTTGAGATAGGGGTGTGTCGCCTTTTTCCCCAGGAACAGGAATGCGGCATAGGCGAAAAAAAAGAGAGGGAAGAGATAGGCGGGCATACCGAAGATCCGGAACAGCGCGTCGGCAAGATAGGCGCCGATGATACCGATGGCGTTCCGGATATCACCGCCCGCGCCGGAGGTGCTGAAGCTCGGGTCATCTCCGCTGAAGGACGCGAGGCTGAGCAAAACCAGGAGACCGACGGCAGACAGGAGCAGGCCGACGATCTCATGGCCGTGTTTATGTTTGGCTGAAGAAACAGGCATAGATTATCCATCCGGACAAACCGGAGGCACGTGAAACAACCAACTTCCAAACGAGAATTTTTTGATGTTTTTGCGAGCAGCTCCCTCGCTTGTCATTGCGAGCCGAAGGCGAAGCAATCTCGTCTTGTATCGCTCGGGATAAACTCCGCAATCGCGCAGTTAAATAAAGCAATCCGTTAGCAATTGCCGCGTCATCCCGCCATGGCGGGACTCATATGCTTCCCGGCATTATCGGTTGACCGCCCATACGAGCAAAACCGCCCCTGCCAGAGCCAGGCGGTACCAGACGAACAGGTTCAGGGAGTGCCGTTCAAGGTACCGCAGCAGAAAGCGGATTGCGAAATACCCGACCACTGCCGCACTGAGCGTCCCGAGAACGAAGGCATTCAGCGACTCCCCGTGAAGCGATAGATTGTTCAGTTTCAGCACAGCAGCCCCGGCAATCACCGGTGTAGCAAGGAGAAACGAAAACCGCGCTGAATCCTCACGCCGGTATCCTGCTGCGCGTGCCGCGGAAATCGTGATGCCGGAACGGGACACGCCCGGTATCAAGGCGATTGCCTGGGCCACCCCGACAAACAAGGCGTGCCCGAGTTTCATCGAAGCAAGGCGGCGCTCCCGGGAAGNNAAGCCACATGATGAGTGATCCTGCGATGAGGGCCGCGCAAACAAGGAGCGGATTCCGAAATGTCGTCTCGACAACGTCATCAAAGAGGAACCCGACACACCCCGCCGGCAGGGTCGCAAGAATAATATACCCCAGGAGTTTCGCTTCATGTTCAGCCGCCTTGCCACGGACCACATTGACCGCTGCGGCGCCGAGCCGCATCCAGTCGCTCCGAAAATACCACAGCACGGCAAGCAATGTCCCAGCGTGCAGAGCGACATCAAAGGTGAGCGTACCGACAAGCTCGCCCTTCCACGCAGTGGCCCACTGCGCCAGAATCAGGTGCCCGGAGCTGCTGATGGGAAGGAACTCGGTAAGTCCCTGCACGATTCCCAGGATAATGGCTTCTACTGTCAATTACCGCTCCGAACTGAATAAGTTACCACGTTCAAGATGCAAGATTCCGGATTCCCGAT
>DMKB01000377.1:0-120 GCA_003454665.1 Nitrospiraceae bacterium
TCGCCGCCGTCGTCCAGGATCATGCTGGAATAACCGTTGTCCGGCCATTCGAAGATGCGGTGGGTGTAGTCCCAATATTCGACCAGCGATTCGCCCTTGACGGCGAACACCGGTGTGCCG
>DMKB01000377.1:128-7588 GCA_003454665.1 Nitrospiraceae bacterium
GCGATGGCGGCAGCAGCGTGGTCCTGGGTGGAGAAGATGTTGCACGAAGCCCAGCGGACTTCCGCACCGAGCGCCTTCAGCGTCTCGATCAGCACGGCGGTCTGGATGGTCATGTGCAACGAACCGGTGATGCGCGCGCCTTTCAGCGGCTGGCTCCTGGCAAACTCCTCACGGATCGCCATCAGGCCGGGCATTTCAGTTTCGGCGATGGCGATTTCTTTGCGGCCCCACGAGGCCAGGTTGATGTCGGCGATAATGTAGTCTTTAGTAGACATAATTCCCTCCCTTGAGGCCAGGGTGGTGTCGGCGATGGTGCACTCTTTAGTAGACATAACGCCCTCCATTCAGGTTAATGAATGGGCACCGTTGCTACACGTTGAACAACCCCATTGAGCCTGACAGATCCACCTTGCGGTGACTGCTGCAGCGCCCCTCGATGGGATGGATTGAATGATGGACGATGGACGACCGTTCGCTTCGCTCACTGGGACGAAGGATGCAAACCTTTGTCTTTTTCGTCCCTCGTCTCTCGTCCCTCGCCTTTCTGTTCTTACACTCCCGCACCCTTCTTGAGCGTCGCGGTCTTGTCCGTGCGTTCCCAGGTAAACTCCGGCTCGGTCCTCCCGAAGTGCCCGTAGGCTGCAGTCTTCCGGTAGATGGGCCTCCGCAGATCCAGGCCCTCGATAATGCCTTTCGGCGTTAAGTCGAAATTCTTTCTGATCAATTCGACTATCTTGCTGGAGTCCACCTTTCCGGTGCCGAAGGTGTCGACATGGACGGAGACAGGATCAGGGACGCCGATGGCATAGGCGAACTGGACTTCGCATTCACTGGCCAGTCCGGCCGCCACGATGTTCTTTGCGACATAACGCGCCATGTAGGATGCCGAACGGTCCACTTTCGACGGATCCTTGCCCGAAAAACAGCCTCCGCCGTGGCTGCCGACACCACCGTAGGTATCGACGATAATTTTCCTGCCCGTGAGGCCCGTGTCTCCCTGGGGCCCGCCCATCACAAACCTGCCCGTCGGGTTGATATGGTAGATGATGCTCTCTTCATCGAGAAGTTCCTTCGGAATTACCGGTTTGATCACTTTTTCGATCACATCCTCGCGAAGGTCTTTCAAGTGTACTTCAGACCCGTGCTGGGACGAAATAACAACGGCATTAATCCTGTACGGTTTGCCGTCACGATACTCAATCGTCACCTGGGACTTGCCGTCAGGCCGAAGATAGGGCAGGACTTCGCTCTTCCGCATCTCCGTCAGCTGCCGCGTAAGCTTATGGGCAAGCATGATGGTCATGGGCATGAGTTCAGGCGTCTCGTCGCAGGCATAGCCGAACATCAGGCCCTGGTCTCCTGCTCCCCCCGTATCAACTCCCATGGCGATATCAGGCGACTGGGAGTGGATGGACGTGATGACGGCGCAGGTCTCGTAGTCAAAGCCGAACTTGGCCCGGGTATAGCCGATATTCTTGATTGTCTCGCGCACGACATCGGCAACTTCCACGTAGCCCTTGGTGCTGATCTCGCCGGCGACAAAGGCCAATCCCGTCGTGACGAGGGTTTCGCAGGCAACACGGCTCGTGGGGTCCTGCGCGAGGAGCGTATCGAGGATGGCATCCGAAATCTGGTCCGCTATCTTGTCCGGGTGTCCCTCGGTAACTGATTCTGATGTAAAGATATAACTTTTATCGTACATGATCCACCTCCCTGACATTGCCAAGCAAAAAAGTCTTTAATATTACCACAAATACATTCCATGTCAACAAAAAATGTATTTTTGGCACAGAATTGCGTACCGGAAGACGCTGGTAGGACATGGAATGGGCCATGCCGGCCGTCCCCAGCAGCCTGCACTGCATTTGTAATGATTATAGGTGTGCCCTGATTCCTGCTGCACACAGCGCGGCGAGTAATGCACAACAATACAGTAACTGCACGGACTTTGCAATATCTTTTTTATCAGGATGCCGGTAGTCGTCCCCAAGATACGGTTTTTTGTGGACCATTCCGGAATAGGCGCTCTCCCCGCCAAGCCGTATTCCCAGGGCGCCGGCCATGGCAGCTTCCGGATACCCGCTGTTGGGGCTGAGATGCTTACGCCCGTCTCGTACCGTGGCTTTCCATGCTCCAGGGCCGGAACCGACGACAGGCCAGGCACTGAGGCAGAGCACGACGGCAGTAATGCGGGCCGGAATATAATTTGCGAGATCGTCCAGTTTTGCAGCCGCCCATCCGAAGTGCCGATAGCTTCTGCTCCTGTACCCTACCATGGAGTCCAGCGTATTCACGGCCTTGTATGCCATGGCCAAAGCAGGGCCGCCAAGGGCCAGATAAAAGAGAGGAGCGACAACGCCGTCCGACGTATTTTCCGCCACTGACTCGATAACGGCCCTGATAATATCCTCCTCATCGAGCGTATCCGTATCCCTTCCCACGATCATCGCGAGCTCAGTTCTGGCCCCTATGATATCACCTCTGTCCAGGCGCAACAGCACCGCGCGCGCAGCATCCGCCAGGCCACGGGTGGAGAGTGTGGTGTATGCCATCAGCACGGCGAATACAATGCCGAAGACAACGGACATTCCCAAGGCGGTGGAAAGTGCTGATAGTGAGAGAACATATACGGGAAGGACGACAATGATAACCAGCAGTACCCCGGCTGCCTTCTCTGCGCGTGGATTGGTCGCGATCCTGCGCAGCCCCTTTTCTGCCGACCCTATCAGCAGACCGATGATCCGGACGGGGTGAGGTAACCAGCGGGGGTCGCCGGCCAGCAGATCAAGCAAAAAAGCAGAGAGTATAATGAATCCGTCCATGGATAAGATAATAAATCAGGATCATCTTCAATGTGAGTTGGTAACATAAGCCGCTGACAAAGTGTGACCACCGAATTATAACCCTGAACAGAAAATACGTTATGCCACGGCGGTCGCAAAGGACGCGGAGAAAGCAAGGAAAAATCTTTTTAGCCACGGATATACACTGATACACACGGATGAAATCGAATAACTTGCTTTGCCGCGAATAGCCTAGAACCAGAAGCGGCCACTCGTGAGCGCTGATTCTCGAGAATAAAAAGCAACCTATTTTACGGTCTTGATCTCAATTTGAGGCAATTCGTGTCGCTTAGTCCCACCTTGGCGGGATTTGATACTCGTAGCAAAAAAAGTTTTGGCTTCTTACATCAGTGTCAATCCGTATCGCTTAAAAGCGCCTACTTCTGGGTATCCGTGGCAAATAGGTCTTTATCCTTTGAACTCTGTGTTCCAAATGGCCGCTCTTGACTTTAGGCCATCTGTGGCAAAACAGGTTACCTATGACGACGATCGGGCATGCTGATCCTCAGGAACGGCCCGGGTGAGGCGTCTTCGTGCCTCACCGTATGAGTTCATAGATCTTCTCCATGTCAAGACTCTGACGCACAATATCAGCCAGTCGATCAAACCCCTCCTGCTTCAGTTGCTCGTATGAAGCTGCCGCGCTCTGCCCGACACCCTTGCGCCTCCGCATGCCGTCGAGAAAACTCTTGCGGAATCCGTCGGATTCGAAGAGGCCGTGCAGGTAGCTGCCCCACACCCTGATGCCTGCTGCTATGGCCCCGTCTTCACGGCGCTCCCCTGCTCCCGTTGCAATCTGAAAGGCGGCCCCGACATCCCTGTGCCGTTCCGTCCTGCCCAGGTGAATTTCATATCCTTTTACCTCGTGGGTTGACTCCCAGAACGATGAGGCAAGCGGGCGGCCGACGACCTGGAGCGTCTGTTTCAGAGGCGCCATCTCGGTCTCGATCGGGAGCAAGCCGATCCCTTCGGCAGTACTCGGGGAACCATCCACACCCAGAGAGTCACTGATTTTGAACCCGAGCATCTGGTATCCTCCGCAGATGCCGACGACCATCCCCTGGTCAGCGGCATAGTCCTTGATCGCCGTCTCCAGTCCTGACGAACGCAACCAGTGGAGATCGGCTATCGTACTTTTACTGCCTGGAAGAATAAGGACATCTGCACCGTCTACCTCGGCCGGTGAACTGATATAGCGCACCTGCACGCCGGGTTCCGCGGCAAAGGGGTCAAAATCGGTAAAATTGGCAATATGGGGAAGGTGAACGACGGCAATATCGATATCATGACGGTGCTTGATCGACGGCCCGGTTGTCCCTGTCCATGCCCGGGTACCCTGTTCACCAAGGGCCATGCCATCTTCTTCCTGGATATGGACATCCCGGTAATAGGGAACAACGCCGAGCACCGGGGTACCGGTGCGCGCAGCAAGAAAATCAAGGCCAGGAGCAAGGAGGGACACATCTCCCCGGAATTTATTGATGATGAAGCCTTTGATCCGCTTCCGCTCCGGCGGGTCGAGAAGTTCGACCGTGCCGACGAGAGAAGCGAAGACGCCGCCCCGATCGATATCCGCGACGAGCAGCACCGGCGCATCGGCCATCTGAGCGGTGCGCATATTCACGATATCGCGGTCCTTGAGATTTACCTCAGCCGGACTGCCTGCACCCTCGATGACGATCACGTCGTATCGGTTCGACAGGCTCCGGTAAGATTCCTCCACGGAAGCCCAAATATCGTGCTGATACCGCCCGTATTCAACGGCGGAGTAATCACCGATGACCTTTCCCTTCACGATCACCTGGCAGCCGGTTTCCGAATGCGGTTTGAGCAGGATGGGATTCATCTCGACAACAGGCTCTATGCCGGCGGCTTCCGCCTGGACGACCTGCGATCGGGCCATTTCCCGTCCATCCCGGGTAACACAGGAATTGAGAGACATGTTCTGGGTCTTGAAGGGTGCTACCCGAACTCCGTCCTGAAAAAAAATGCGGCATAACGCCGCACACATAATACTTTTGCCGACACCAGAGCCCGTGCCCTGGATCATGATCGCCGTGCTCATTGTTTTTTTGTACTGCTGCTTTGCGATCCTCCGGTCATTTCCTTTATCATCCGAACCGGATCGAGGGGACGCGGCACTACGGTAAAATTTACGACCCCCGTAGGAGGATCGATAACGCGAATCTTAAAATGCACCTTGCCCTTCGGAGGGATTTCACCTGCCTTGGAGCCCGGTTTTGAAGGCATGATGTCCTGGATACCTTTCCCCCGTTTGAGAAGGATCCTGTGATCTCTCGCCGAGTAGAGTTGCCGGCCGTTCAGCATCCGCGCCTGGGCAAGCACGCCCCCCTTGGCGTCATAGACATCGGCCACCAGGTACCACGTCGGTTTCTTTTTCTTCCCCGTATTTTCGACGACTCCGGTAATGACCAGGTCCTTGTTTTTGTCCATAGACCCCTTCGGATTGGTGACGCGCAATCCTTTCGCTGAGGTCAGGTCGCTGAATATTTCAACAACACCCTTCATGGTATGGCGGATCTGCGTGGTCTTCATCACCTCGCCGTATGCAGCCGCTCCCATCAGGGCAACCGCCATGATGAGGCCCATAATCTGTGCGCCCGAGATCGGAGCAGCAAAGGTCTCTTCTTTCGAAGACATCATGGTTCGGCGAATAATGACGACGGCAATAGCGACGAGGAAGGCCTTGACGCCCCACCAGACAGCGCCTGCACCGATACTGACTGCCTGCATAGCACGGTCTGACCCCGCTGAGACCGCCAGCCCCTGGCCGGCGCCGATAAGGGCGCCGAGCACTGCTGAGAAGACAATGCCGCAAAAGGAGAACATCCTGCGCTTTCCTCTGGCCCTGATCATGGCAAGAATCATCCCGATCAGGATGCCCAGGCCCAAAAAACCTGACACGGTCTTTGTAATGGCAAACCAGAGCGGCACGTCAGCAGGTTGCTGAGGGAGCACGGCGGCAGAAAGGCCTGACAGGAGGCCTGACCCGAGAAGCATGGCTGCGAGCACAGGGAGGGCGCACCCGAGACCTCCCATGACACCGGCGGAAGCGCCCGATGCGAATGGATTGACACCCTCTGCCGTACTCGGCATGAAGTGTTTGCCTTCCGATGAATCATCGGGAGAAAAAGGGGACGGCAGCTGTTCATCGAGGGATGAATCAAAAAACGGCGCATCAGCTTCAGGCTCTGCATGTTGTTGGGCTGAGAAGATGGGGGCTTCAAGGTCAAGCCGGGAACCGGTCCCTGCCGGCGGCGCGCCCGCTCCCGGCCCGGCCCCGGAGAGAGACGTCGTCTCGAGTCCGGGCAATTGCTGGCCCGCCGCTGCTTCAGGCGATGAAGGCCCTCCCGCCTCAAAACTCGTCGGTTCAATAACAAAGTCGGACTGCGGACCAGCCGGCGGTGGCGCACCGAGACCCCGCTCTGATACCGGTGGAGGCCCGGGAATCGAGGCTTGCGACTGCTGGTACTCCTCGAACGCCTGCCTCGGTATCTTTACATATTCACCGCAGCGCGTGCACAAAAATTTGATGCCTGCCCCGGTAATTTTTTCATCGGCAACGCGGAAGAGCTTGCTGCATTTTCCACACCGGATTTCCATTCAGGAGAGCCTCCAGCTGACGTCTTTCATGAGCCTGCAAAATAAAACCATATGATTCAGTTTAGACAATATTTATTGTAATATATTTTGATAAAATTATCTACCCTCGAGATCGTTTTTTTCGTCATCCGGCCTGTCGTTGACGTCATTCCTCTCGCCGGCGATCCGGTATTGCCCGGACGCCCAGTTTCCGAGGTCAATGAGCCTGCACCGCTCCGAGCAGAAGGGCACGAAGGGGTTCTCGCTCCCGGGCGCTTGTTTCTTACACGTTGGGCATGTGCTCCCGGTCTTTTCCTCCATGGTTTCTGCACTCTCCATTCGTGACCCCATTCGCTTCACGCTGAACGCCGGCCCCCTACTGCAGCACGAACGATAGAGGCACTTCAAGCCACCCCTCAACATAGGGCAGGGGCGCTGCCCGGTAGACCGTACGGACTGAGGCGGAATCCAGCAATGCATGACCCGAACCCTTCAGTATCTCCACCTTCTCGACCTCGCCGGTAGGACTGATACGAAACCGCAGGCGCACTTCGCCCTCGATCCCCCTTCTCCTGGCCAGACGAGGATACCGCCTGGCCCTTTCTAGGGCAGCCTGGATTCGGCGCCACGCTTCAGGCGGGACCCGTCCTATCCTGCCGGCGGCTTGGTCGATCTGTGACACATCAGATGCAGCGTCCATGTCATCGGCAACATCCAACCGCTCAGCTACATCTTCTGAGCGGACGCCGTAAAATCCCTCATCCGACGAATTTCGGCGTTCCACCGATTTCGATACGGTCTGCCGCCTCTGACCACCCATAGCTCCCGGATCTACGAGCGCCACGGTATACGAATCGTAGGCCGGCACGAACAGACCGGCCCCGTACTGGGTGAAGGCGAACGCCCCGCCGAACATCATAAGATGTGCTGCGAGGGAGATATACAACGTTTTCCGGAACGTAAGCTTCATGATAGGTATTCTCTTCGCCAATGACGATTAAAAACGTGCTGACA
>DMKB01000128.1:0-7174 GCA_003454665.1 Nitrospiraceae bacterium
GGGTGCCGCCGAAAACACGGTACTAACCCACTCAGCAGGGAGAAGACCGAAGTAAATAGACGGTTAATCGACCCACAGAAAAGCCAGAAGAGCCAAAAAAGGTAATGCTGCGAGTTCGTTTTTCTTCGTGTGTCTTTGTGGATAAAAAAGGCGCCACACCTGCATTGAGAATACATGCTTTCTCTCATTCGGAAAAGACATTTTGCCTCCGTGATGATCAGCGCATTGGTGTGTCTGATCATCGGTGCGCGAGCAGACGCTCACATCGGCGGTCTGAGCAACATAGAACTCACGGTGAACGAGAAAACCGTTGATGCCACGGTCACCGTGCTGCGGTACGATTTCGGCTATCTCATCCGGGACATTCTCACCGGTATGCCCGAGGTGCCGCCCGACGAGGTGCTGGCGAAGAAGGAAAAAATCTTCTCCTACATCCCGCGTCGCCTGCAGTTGTTCGACGGAAGGGATGCCCTCGCTTTCCGCCCGCAGAACGCGGAAATTCACGAGAGAACTGGCGACCTGATCGTGACCGGTGTGTATGCAGCATCAACGCCGATCACGGAACTACGGATCGACTGCACGCTCTTTGCTGAGCCCGACCCCGGGCACCAGAATATCCTGTCCATCACCACGCCGACCACGTGGGACCTGGTGGTGCTCCGCAACGACCAGAAAACGGCCCACACAGTGAACCTTGCTGCAGGGTCATTCTGGGCGCGGCTGTCCGAGTTTCTTTTGTTTTACGTCGGCGCCTTCTCCCTGGGGGCGCTCCATGCGCTTACGCCGGGCCATGGAAAGACGCTCGTCGGCGCCTATCTCGTGGGCTCACGCGGGCGGCTGCGGGACGCTGTTCTCCTGGGGGGGATCGTTACGCTCACCCATACGGGCGGCATCTTCATCCTCGGATTCATCATGGTTGCGGCATCAGCAGTTCTGCTGCCGGCCCAGGTGCAGATGTGGGCGTCGTTCCTGTCAGGCTTTTTGGTGCTGGCTGTAGGAGTATGGCTGATCTACCAGAGGATGTATCTGCCGCTTCGTGGACAAAGAAAGAACAGTCAACGCCATGAACAGGTTCACCATCACGATCATGAACACCATCAAGAACATAGTCACGACCATGACCGCGATCATGTTCATAGCCCCACCAATGAGCCGGAAGATCACCACCGTGCCCACCTGCTCGGCCTTCCCCATACCCACGCGATCCCGGCGGCAGGGGCCGTTACTCTCGGCACGCTGCTGACCCTCGGCATTTCCGGGGGAATCGTCCCCTGTCCTGAGGCGCTGGTAGCCCTCCTCATGGCAGCGGGAATAGGGAAGCTCATGAGCGGGATCGCATTCGTCCTTTTTTTCAGCATCGGTCTTGCGGCAGTGCTCATCAGCATCGGAATCACGATGGTAAAGGCTGGACAGCTGGTCCAGCGCCGCTTCAAGAGTAACGCTGTACAGCGCGCGGCATTCGGAGCAGCGGCCTTCAGCGCTGTCCTCATCACGGTCATCGGCGGATATCTGTCCGTGAAATACGGAACGATGCTGTTTCTGTGAGAGGGGCGGAGCAGGCGATCAGATCAGGATAATCCGAATATCCAGCACAGCGGCGCCTTTTTCATAGACGCGCACCGGGTTCAAGTCTATCTGGGTGATCATCGGGTTGTCGTTCATGAGCACGGAAAGGGCATTGATAATTGAGAGAACCGCTCCCTGATCCAGCGGAGGACTTCCCCGAAAGCCCTGCAGAAACATGTTTGCCCGGGTCTGGGACATCATGTCGAGTATCTCCTGCTCGGACATGGGCAGGATACCGAAGACCGCATCTTTCAGCGCTTCCACCCAGATCCCTCCCAGGCCGAAGGCGATGGACGGGCCGAACTGCTCGTCCCGCAGGCCGCCGACGAGCAGCTCCAGGCCCGGCGGCATCATTGTTTCGAGGAAAAAACCGCGGATCGCGGCGCCCGGTGCCCGCGTTGATATGGTGTCCCTCATTTTAGCCAGGGCGGTAACGAGATAGGCGCTGTCCGGGATGTCAAGGATGACCGCCCCTGCCTCGGTCTTGTGCACGATATCCGGGGAGATCGCCTTGAGGGCAAGGGGAAAGCCGAGTTTCCCGGCAGCAGCGAGTATGGTGTCTTGATCCTTCGTCTCGCAAACTGCAGACGTCGGCAGGGGTATCCCTGCCGAGTGGGCCAGTTCCTTGGCCTCGTGCTCGAAGAGGGCTTTTCGCTTTTCTTTCTGGGCAGCTCTGATGATGTCACTCGGTGACTTCATGTTCATACTTTCTCGCGAAGCACGCAACGAACGATGAAAAAAAATTTCGCTCAAAGCCGCAAAGGAAACGATTAGGCGCGGCCATTGAATCCCGCAATGGCGTGACCAATCCAAAACAGATTTAAGAAGTTGAAGTATCCTGTTAATCCTGTCTGATATCAGCTTTTTTGTAGTTCAATTTCTTTTTATCTCTGCCTCAGAAGCATTTCAAATCCGCTTTTTCCGCTGTTATCTGCGTCCCATATGCTTTTCATTCGTGAATATTTGTGTGCCCTTGTAACGAACGATGAAGAAGATTTCGCGCAAAGCCGCAAAGACGCAAAGGAAACGATTAGGCGCGGCCATTGAATCCCGCAATGGCGTGACCAATCCAAAACAGATTTAAGAAGTTGAAGTATCCTGTTAATCCTGTCTAATAGCCGTTTTTTTGTAGTTCAGTTTCATCTCATCTCTGCTTTGTCTCAGAAGCATTTCAGATCCGTTTTTTCCGCTGTTATCTGCGTCCAATATGCTTTTCATTCGCGGCAAAAAAATCAGCACGGACCCCGCCGCAGCACCGTGAGCGCCCGCACCGCCCGCTCAGGAGACGGGAAGCCGGGGATGCCCAGCTCCTGGACGCTCCGCTCAACCTCCTCCATGTATCGCAGGCCCTGGAGCACGCAGCAGGTGATGGGCTTTTTCAGTTCCCGGCATACCCTGGCGATCATTGCTGCGCTGTTCTCCGTTACTGTCGTGGTCCCCATGAGGGCGATGACCACGGCGGCGTCGTAATACGGCAGCGCTTCCTTCAGCGCCGTGTAGTAATCTTCGTCCTTGCCGCTGCCCGTGATGTCGATGGGGTTGTTCAGAACGAAAAAGGGGGGGAAAGCCTGTTTCAGCTTTTTCCGCACTTCCTCCGGAACAGGGGGGAGGATGAAGCCGTCCCGGCTGGCCTGGTCCGCAGCGGCCACGGCCATGCCGCCTCCGTTCGTCATGATCAGGAGCCGCTTCCCGGTGCAGCGGAAGGGCATGAGCGATGCGACCTTTGCCCCATCCAGCAGATGCTCGAAGGTGTATGCTTCGCTGATCCCGCCCTGCCGGAACGCGGCCTCGTAGAGCGCGTAGGTGCCGGCGAGGGTGGCGGTGTGGGAGGCAACGGCGCCTGCTCCCAGTTCCCGTTTCCCCGCCTTCCAGACAACGAGCGGTTTTCGCGCGGTGAACCGCTTCGCGGCCTCCAGAAATTTTCTTCCGTCACCGACGGATTCAATATATACGGCCGCTGCGTCGGTCTGCGGATCGTCGGCCAGGTAGGACAGGGCGTCTGCCTCGTCAACGTCCAGCCGGTTGCCGTAGTTGATGGCCTTTGCAATGCCGATCCCGTTCCGCGCCATAGCTTCCATCAGGATAACGGTAACGGCGCCGCTCTGCGAGATGATCGACAGCCTGCCGGGCTCCGGCATCAGGACCCGCTCCTCAGAAACAAAGAAACTGTTGAAGCCGTTCTCTGCATTGAACACGCCGAGTGCGTTCGGTCCGATAACGCGGATGCCGTGGCGATTCGCTTGTTCCGTGAGCCGCTCCTGGAGACGCCTGCCTTCTTCACCTGCCTCGGCGAACCCGGAGCTGATGACGATAAGGCGATCGATGCCTTTGTCCCGGAGCATGCCGAAACCGGCTTCAATCACCGTTACGGGCAGCGCAACGATGGCGACGTCGATTGTTTCGGCGATCTCTTTTATTGACGGATAGCAGCGCAGGCCGAAGAGGGTCTGGTACTTGGGATTGACGGGGAACACGGTGCCGCTGAAGTGTGCGAGGTTTTCCATGATGGCCCGCGCGGGCTTGTCCGGCTTGTCCGTGGCCCCGATGAGGGCGACGGTTTTGGGGTAGAAAAAGTCGTGAAGGAAATGGGCCATGGTCACGGTTTGTTTGTATGCTCGTCGATAATCGTGTTAAAGGGATATGGTACTGTCACTGCATGCCAGGACGGACAGAGGAGAACGCTGTATTGCATTAGAAATAGTAGGAATATCCGAGATTGAAGGCTATATTAGAGACGTTATACTCGTATTCATCGTCCTCAAAGCTCGGCCCAGCTGCGCTGATCCTGATTCCCCAGTGGCGATAGCGGGCTTCCACAAAAATTCCGCCGGCAAAATCGAGTTCGTACGACTTATCTGAAAATGACACGATATTGTTAGAGGGGAACAATTCAATATTGCCCGTATATCTGGTTACTCCCAGCCCAAATCCCAATCCGATTCTGGCAAAGGTTCCGTTATGCCGGTGCTCACCCCACTGGTAAAAGAAAGTCGGTACGATATACGCGACATCTCCCTTGACCCTGGTTCCGCGATCTTCAAAGACATCCTTGCTTATTTCCTGCTTGTCCATGTTGAAGGTGGAATAGTTCAGCATGAAGGTATAGATAGGCAAAATTCGACTTTTTAAAGAACGTCGGACGCGTGCTGTAGCTTATGAAGTATGCCTCTTCGTCACGTTGTACTATTTTGCCGTAATCTCCATCAATCTTCCGGGTCACCTGCAGCTCGGCCTGTCGAAGGCCGACACCAAGGGTAATGCTTGCGCCATTGTACAAGTAGTCCCAGAGCCAGGCCCAGAATGAGTCGAATTCAGGATCCGCCGTCGTTTCCGCCGCGCTCGGTGACGGGGAAGCCTCTTCCGATGTGTTCACGGCGACAATTTCGTTGAATCGTTTTTCCGGCGCGCCGTGGGTGTGCACAACCGAGAATGCATACGGATCAGACGTATGATCATAACCAACGGGCTGCAGGCCGGCGCGAGTCCTGTCCCAGCCTGTTGCTGCCTGTGCGGGACAGACGCTGACCAGCATAAGAAGAATAAGAAGCAAGGAGAGCGACCCGCAGTGACGCGGTAACTTTACCATGGTTTTTCGGTATGATACGCTGCTTCGGGGCATAGTATTACAAAGATAGCATCAATACGGGTGGTTGTAAAGGAGATGTGCGGGGAATATCAGGTGAGTGTGCGGTACCAGTTCTATTCGACCTCCTTTTCCAGCTCCTCGTCGGTCAATCCCTCCTCTTCCCCCTCTTCGGGGAGCGGCGAGGTCCGTTCTTTCAGGGTGAGCTCATCGGAAGAGACGGTAACTTCATTCTCCTCCTCCTCATCACCGACTTTGGCTTTCGGTTTACGAGCAGGAGTGAACTCAGGCTTGAACCGGGTGGGGGTAAAATCGGGATTCAATTCGTAGGCCTTGTCGAAATTTTCTATCGACTTTTTCCAGCTCGCTGCATGGCTCCGCCTTTTTCCCTTCATATAATAGGCATACCCCAGATAGTAGAAGGCCTCTGCATCAGGGGCGATCGAGGCGGCCTCTTCAAAGACCGTTATGGCGGCATCATAATTTTTCGCCGCCAGGTGCAGAACCCCTTTTTCGAGCAGCTCCTGGGACGCCTTGGTATCGAAGAGCTCTTCCGCCGTGAAGGCCGGAGCAACAAGCGCGATACAGAGCGCTGTAAAGAGCAGCAGGAGTACCGTATGTTTCAGCATTATTGCCTCCCTGCGAATTACCTCTATAACCATATCACAGGGGTATTACTGATGTCAATGCTCGTGAGGCTGCGGAACAATATGCGGCTGTATCATAGGAGGGCGGTCGGATGTGGTGCCATGCTTCATTGAAAGAAGCTGTTGCGTAAGGCGAGACTGACAGCCTCTGCTCTCGTGTGCACATCGAGTTTGCAGAAGATGTTCTTGAAATGATTTCGCACGGTTATCGTACTGATGAACAACTGGTTGGCGATATCGATAGTGCTGACGCCTTTTGAAGCCAGTTCCAGTATCTGAAGTTCACGGGGAGTAAGTCTGAAACTATCCGTCTTATACTCGTTCTGCTTGAGTGTGCCTCCATCGGACATCCGTTTGAGAAGACGATAGCAGTCAATGCGACGGAGAACGAAGAATGCCGCAGTATCAGTTCTTTCTTGATACATCTCCGGCGTGATATAGGCGCCGACATTAACGATAAGGGAGTCTTCATCCGCGCCTTTTACCATCAAGTCATAATGACTGACGGGACGCCCGCTCATTATTTTTTTCGAGGCATGACAGCCAGGACCGCAAAGGGGGCTTCCATTCAGGTCTGTTCCCGACAGGACCGAATAACACTTTTCGTTTTCCACCTGCTGAAAGGACAATCCCAGGAGCTTTTCGCAGGCGTCATTCCAGAAGCGGACACGGCTCTGTTTGTCGATGCCGAAAACGGCATCGGAGGTGTTCTGGAACAATTGATAGAGGACATTGGTTGCTGCATTTTGCAGGATCGATTGTTTCATGAGTGAGTTGCTCTCTTCCAGGCGATGAAAACAGCGGCGGCAAAGCGCCAGGAGTGGTTCCCTGATGCGAAATGGTACACATTGTTGCTGAAGGTAAAATTGTAGTTTTAATCGTCAATTTTACTATAGCATGCCTTCTCTAAAAGTACAATTTAAGAGGAAGATACTTTCTTAACTAATAAATCCATTGCCATTTCAGACCCTTGCATTCCTTTGCTATAGCGTGCAACCTTTGTCTTGATTCGTATGAATCAAGAAAATAATCCATTTGAGCCATTGAAAAGCAGTGCTTCATTGGATACAGTTACAGCGTATTAAAGTTAAAGTGTAAATTTATCATTTCATTGCAAATTTCCAACCGGCACCAATCAATGCACATTCTGTAAACAGAAAATTCACAAATGCCGAGGCAGGATTGGAACAGTGACGGCTCTCGCCCTGCCGATTGTTTTGCCTGCCTTATTACGCTCAATAGCATATTTAAGAACCTGCATGGGACGCAGATCGACGCAGATCGAGATATAAAGTAGCTTCTTGTTTTAGACAATTAACTAAAAACTAAGAACCAAAAACCCGAAATTTTTCACTTATCCGCTTTTACCGTGTCGATC
>DMKB01000128.1:7181-7395 GCA_003454665.1 Nitrospiraceae bacterium
ATGTCAATTATTGAAAGGGAGGGTAATTATGAGAAAGCAGACAGCACATACAAGCACCAAGATTTTGTCAGTTCTGACGGCGGTGATCTTCATGTTGTTTTTTGCTTACCCCGTTTTGGCACTCAATGAGGAGTGTGCTGTATGCCATCAGGAGCGGGTGAATGACGTTGCTGTTTCGTCCCATGGCACTCTTGCGTGCGAATCCTGCCACGAA
>DMKB01000240.1 GCA_003454665.1 Nitrospiraceae bacterium
AGGATGAATAGCCTAAAGGCCACAGGCAGGATAGAAACGAAGAGAAAACCCCTGCAGATAACGACCCTGAGATGATAATAAGGAAAGGTGCTGAAAAGGGTGCGTGGACAAACTGACTGTACAAGGGGTATAATGCAGACATTCGTTTCAGAGCCCCTATGTGAAAGAGGAGGTAGCGATCATGAAAAAAGTGTTGGGATTAACAGCAGTTCTTCTGGTTGTTTCGTTGTCAGGGGTGGCCGGGGCAGGCACATGGGATACAAAATGTACTATGTGCCATAAAGATGGCAACATGATGAAGGCGCCGACAAAGGCTGCTCTTCTGGAGAAATACAAAACCTCGGACGCATTTATCAAAGCTGCTAAAGCAAGCAAAAACCCAATGATGAAAAGCTTTCAAGCAGACGACATTTTAAAGAGTGCGGCGAAAGATCTCTATAAATAGATCGTAGCTTCAAGGCCGGGGGATGGCGTATACAGCCATCCCCTTTTTCTTTTCGGGTCTTCTCCTCTTTCCAGATACCGGATGCCTGATACCCGATGCCCGATTGCGGGTCGCAGTCTTCTGTAGTCTCTTATCTGTAGTCTGAGTTCTGTCTCCTGACTACTGACTACTGACTACTGAGTGCTATCTCCTGCTTTCCCTATCAAGACATGGCTTGCACCCGGCTCGAGGACAATCACCTCAACTTCGGGCGCCGTCTTTTTGGCCGCGGTGACAAACTCGTCGGCATTCTGCGCCAGCATCGGGAAGGTGCCGAAATGCATGGGTATTGCCGTGGCCGGCCTGAGTAGCCGCAGGCTCTCGGCTGCCTGCAGGGCATCCATGGTGAAGCCGCCGCCGATCGGCAGCAGGGCGACGTCTATCGGATAGAGGCGCCCATAGAGCTGCATGTCCATAAAGATACCGGTATCTCCGGCATGATAGACCGTGGCCCCGCCGGGAAAGGTAATGATGTAGCCGACGGGAGCGCCCGTCGCCGAGGAATGGATTGCCGCGGTCATGACATGCGTTATGCCGTCAATGTCGACTGCACCACCGATATTCCTGCCGAAACCGCCGAACAGGATATTTTCCGGAGGCAGCCCATCGGCCGCCAATTTACCGGCTGTTTCGTATACCGCCACGACCGTCGCCCCCGTATTCTTCGCAATGGCGATGGTGTCTCCTACGTGATCAAAGTGATCATGGGTGACGAGAATGACGTCAGCTTTTGTAATGTCTTCCACGGAGACCGGGCTCGCAGGATTACCGGTGATCCAGGGGTCGATGAGGACGGTCTTCCCGCCCGAGGACAACTGAAAAGCTGCGTGGCCCAGCCAGGTGATGGTGACCGCCGGTGCCTGGCCTGGTCCAGCGTACGTATTGGTTGCCATGGGCACTGTCAGAAGAGCCATGATTCCGAAGAACAAAACAAGTCTTTTCATCTCTCTGTTCCTCCTTTGAAGTGTTTTTTTCCCGATGCCAGATTGCTGATACCAGATGCCGGATGCCTGTTTCCTGTAAACTGAATACTGATGCCTGATTCCCGATGCCAGATTGCGAGTCACAATCTTTCATAGTCTGTACGCTGTAGTCTATCGTCTCTCATCTGTCGTCTGTTGTTTCAGTCTGTCTTCTGTTGTCTGTAGTCTGTTGTCTCCTGTCTGCAATCTGTATTCTGTATACTGTCTCCTTCTTTCTGTCTCATGTCTCATATCTGATGTCTGCTTCCCCCTCCTCCTCTGTTATCTCCCCGCAGGAAGCTGCCAGCACCTCTGCCAGGTGAACCACCCGGGCCGTGCTCCCGGCCCGGTGCAGGCCGTTCGCCAGATGGAGCATGCAGCCGGGGCAGGACGTCACCACCATCTCCGCGCCCGTCTCGATCAACTGCTTGACCGTTGTATCGTTGATCTCCTGAGACAGTTTTTCCTGGCTCATGCTGAAGGTGCCCCCGAACCCGCAGCAGCGGTCGGGGTCCTTGACGTCCTGAAATGACAGCCCCGGTACGCGCTTCAGCAGGGAGCGCGGCTGATCCTTGATCTTCTGGGCCTTTCTCAGGTGACAGGGGTCATGATAAGTGGCGGTCTTCTGTACGCTCTTCGGAAGGGGGTCTAATTTCAGGTGATCGGACAGAAATTCGGAGAAGTCGTATATCTTCATTGGGAGATCCTGCCCGTAGTGCTCCTTCAGGGTGGAGCCGCAGCTGGCACAGGCCGTAATGATCGTGTCGCAGCCGCTCTCCATGAGGACCGCGAGGTTCTGCTGCCTCAGTTCCTCAAAGGTGTCCCGGTCTCCGGCAGCCAGAGACGGCAGGCCGCAGCAGACCTGTTCCTCGGGGACGACGACATCGACGTGGTTTCGTTCACACACCTCCAGGACGGCCTTGCCGATTCCCGGATTGACATAGGTGATCATGCACCCGGAAAAGAACATGACCTTGCGATCGATCTTCCCGGTCTTCGGCCTCTCCTGGACGAGGGTATGGAGGGTCTGGCCCGTGAGGTCAGGCAACAGGCGCTTTCCCGTTATGGGTATGCGGTATCTCGGCTTCCGGTAGGACCCTGCAGCCACTTTGCTGCCGATCAGGCCCTGGAGCTTCGCTATCAGCGTGATGAAGAAGCGCAGGCGGTTCAGGTTCGGCATGAGCCACCGCGTCAGGAATTTCTTCCGAATTGGCACGCCCTTCTGTCGGGCAATCCGCTCCCGCGCCGCGATGACAATGCGGTCCACGCGCACGCCGCTGGGACAGTCCTGCACGCAGGTCTGGCAGAGAAGGCACTGGTCGATCCGTTCGATCAACGCGGCGTTCGGCTCGATGGTTCCTTCAAGGAGTGCGCGCACCAGGGCGACTTTGCCCCGGGGCGCGTCGCTCTCCACGCCCCTGGCCGAGAAGACGGGGCAGACGGAACGGCACTGGCCGCAGCGCACGCAGGGCATCATCTCTCTGATGAGGCCGCTATTGTCCTGTTGCTCGTCCATCACTTTTCCGCAGGCACTCCGTCGTCGAGGGACATTTTGCCGGGGTTCAAGAGATTATGGGGGTCCAGGAGCCCCTTGATCCTGCGCATCACCTGGAGGGAGAAACCCAGTTCTTCTTCCATGTATTCCGCCCGCGTCAGGCCCACACCGTGCTCTCCTGTCGTCGTCCCTTCCAAATCCAGGGCCATGTGGTGAATTTCATCGGCGATCTTTTTCACCTTCTCGATCTCCGCTGGCTCACGCGTATCGATGACCGGCGCTGCATGGAGATTGCCGTCACCGATGTGGCCGTACGTCACGATGGGCACGTCGTACTTGGCGCCGATCGTCTGGATCGTGCGCAATGCCTGGGCAACGCGATTCACGGGAACGCAGATGTCTTCGCCGATATACACGCGCGTTGCGCCCTCCTTGATCCTCCCTGCCGCGGCCCCCACAACACCCCGGGCCGCCCAGAGCGTTGCGAGGCGATCAGGGTTGTCGGTCCATTCGACCTTCCGGGCAGTCTGCTCGCAGACCGCTGAAATGGCCCTGGCCTGGTACGCCACGTCTGGCGGCGAACCATCGACCTCGAAGACAAGCATTGCCTCGGCATCGGGCAGGGCGAGTTCCGGTTTGTACAGGTTGGCTGCGTGTATGGCCGACTGGTCCATGATCTCGATGGCCGAGGGGAACAACCGGCGGCGGAAGACCTGGACAACCACATCGCCTGCAGCCTCCAGTTTGTCAAAGAAGGCCACGACGAGTCCGCGCTTCTCCGGTAGCGGCAGCACCTTCAGCCGGATCCGGGTGACGATGCCGAGGGTGCCCTCGGAGCCGATCATCAGCCCCGTCAGGTCGTAGCCGGCCACGGACTTCAGGGCCCGGGACCGGACACCGCCGGTGACCATGATCTCGCCCGTAGGCAGGACCACTTCCAGGCCCAGGATATACTGCTTCGTCGTGCCGTACTTCACGGAACGCTGACCGCTGGAATTGTTCGAGACCATGCCGCCGAGGGTGCACATCTTCGTGCTTCCCGGATCAGGGGGAAAGAAAAAACCGTGGGCAGCCAGCTCCTTGTTCAGATCGGCATGGACAATGCCCGGCTGGACCATCACCTGCATGTTGTCCAGGTCCATGGACACGATGCCCTTCATCCCGGTGAGGTCCATGATGATGCCGCCCTGGTGCGCCACAGCGCCGCTGCACTGCCCGGTGCCTGCGCCCCGGGGGACCACCGGCACCTTCTCTTCATTCGCGAGGGCAAGGATGGCCGAAACCTGCTCGGTCGTCATGACCCGGACAACGAGGTCAGGCACCCATTTGTTCATCTGGGACAGCATGGAGGAATCCGCTGCGTAGCAGATCCGGTCGGCCTCAGCGGGAAAATAATTTTCCCTGCCGACGATCTTCTCGATTTTGTTTAGTATGTTTTTCGATAGCGTCATTCTTCCCCCGGCCATAAACCCAGTCTCATGAAGACTGGAAATTCCAAGTTCCAAAAAACAAATCCCAAATAATGTCAAAACTACAAACTCAAATGTTCCAACTTGTTTTGCATTTTGAATAGTTGCTATTGGTATTTATTCGCAGCTTGGTGCTTGAGTTTTGGATATTACGTTCTCCGCAGCCCGGCGCCCCATTGTGGCCCGTGGCGAATGCGAGAAACGTCTCATCCTGAGGTTTAAAAATAATACCACAAATGTCTCCAAAAAATCACCAGGAAATGTACGTGCCCCCGTTCTCGGGGGGCGAGGAGCATTATTTCCTTCCGATATGGAGGAAATTTTGATAGAATTTGAGCATATTGACGCATAACCTGGGCCGGACTGCCAAAACCGGAAAGCGATTTTCTCGCAGAGGCGCAGAGTACAGACAACAGACGTGAGATTACAGACGAAAGACTACGGACTGCAGATTACAGACAACAGGCATCATGCATCGGGCATCTGGCATCCGGCATCTGGTATCGGGAATCTGGCATCCGGCATCTGACATCTTGAAGGAGAAATCATGGGCACATTTACTTTCTGGCAGAAGTGGCTTCTCGTCGTCAGCTATGTGATTACCGCCATGGGACTGATCATCGCCTTTTCAACGCTTACCCTTTTTTTTGACGTGAGCGACAAACTGTACAACCCGATCTTCTGGGGGACAAAAAACATCACCGCGGAAACGGCCCGATATCAAATATGGAATTTCGGCGTCTTAGGGCCCATTATCGCCGGCTGGGGGATTTTCTATGTTTTTATCGTCCGCCATCCCTTCGTAAAAAAGGAACCATGGGCCTGGAACTGCCTCTTCCTCGGTACGATCGTATGGTTCATCATAGACAATGGGTATTCCGTGTATTACCTGGTCTATCCGAATATCGTACTGAATACCGTATTATGTACGGCAATACTCGTACCGTTACTGTTTACCAGAAAAGAATTTAACGGATAAGCCTTGATTGCGATCAGCGAGGAAGCGCGAAAAGATTATGATTCTTTGCGCATCGTCAATGATCAGGCATTCGGCCGGCCCGAAGAAGGCCACACGGAGAGCCATGTTGGAAATACGAACGACAACGGATGCAGATCTACAAGACATTTTGCTTGTCGAGAAAACAGCATTTGGTGAAAAAGGCCAAGAAATCGCGGACCTGGTAAATGGTTTGCTAAATGACCAAAGTGCTATGCCGCTATTATCACTGATCGCAATACACGATGAACAACCAATAGGCCATATCCTGTTTACAAAAGCACAAATCACTGATGTAAAACACTCAATATCAACAGTAATTCTTGCCCCCCTTGCCGTTGCACCGGCGGCGCAATCTCGAGGTGTTGGTGGTCAACTTATCCAGGAAGGCCTGAAGCGCTTGTCGGAATCGGGCATTGAACTGGTGTTTGTCCTTGGGCATCCAGGATACTATCCGCGCCATGGATTCAGAACAGCGGGCATACTTGGTTTTGAAGCTCCCTATCCAATTCCAGAGGAACACGCTGATGCGTGGATGGTTCAAGAACTTCGCCCCGGCGTGATTGGCAGCGTTCGGGGAACGGTCAAGTGTTCTGACGTGCTAAATCATCCAGAGCTTTGGCGTGAGTAAGCATGTCGGTTGGGTTGAGCGGAGCGAAACCCAACGATACAGTCACGGCAGGGTG